>NZ_JBWKYC010000004.1:206245-254536 GCF_059423525.1 Arthrobacter sp. GW460-12-1-14-TSB2 | reverse complement strand
CCTTTCGGAAAAGGTGCGGCCCCGCCGTCGTTGTGTCTGTTTGTCCCCAGCTGACTAGCTGTGGTCCGCCATGCGTTCCTTCAGGGCTTCCAGCTCGGAGCGCAGGGCCTCGGGCAGGGAGTCACCGAACTTCGCGTACCACTCTTCGATGGAGGCCAGCTCGGCGTCCCACTCCTCGCGGTCGACGCGGACAGCGTCTTCCACGTGGGCGTGGGTCAGGTCCAGGCCGGTGAGATCCAGCGCGTGGCCCGCCGGCACGAAGCCGATCGGGGTCTCAATGGCGTCAGCCTTGCCTTCGAGGCGCTCGATGGCCCACTTGAGGACACGGGCGTTGTCGCCGAAACCGGGCCAGGCGAAATCGCCGTCGGCGGTGCGGCGGAACCAGTTGACCAGGAAGATGTGCGGCAGGCGCTCCGGGTTGGCCTTGCCGGAGACACTGATCCAGTGCTTCAGGTAGTCGCCGGCGTCGTAGCCGATGAACGGCAGCATGGCCATCGGGTCGCGGCGGAGCACGCCGACCTGTCCGGCTGCGGCAGCCGTGGTCTCCGAGGAGAGCGTGGAGCCCATGAAGATGCCGTTGGTCCAGCTGCGGGCCTGGGTCACCAGGGGCACCGTGGTCTTGCGGCGGCCGCCGAAGAGGATGGCGGAGAGCTCAACACCTTCGGGGCTGTAGTACTCCTCGGCCAGCATGTCGATCTGTGAGATCGGCGTGCAGAAGCGGGAGTTCGGGTGGGCGGCCGGCTTGTCCGAATCCGGAGTCCAGGAGTTGCCCTCCCAGTCGGTCAGGTGCGCCGGAACGTCGTCGGTCATACCCTCCCACCAGACACCGCCGTCGTCCGTCAGGGCGACATTGGTGAAGATGCTGTGGCCCTTGGCGATGGCGCGCATGGCGTTGGGGTTGGTGCCCCAGCCGGTGCCCGGGGCTACGCCGAACAGGCCGGCCTCCGGGTTGGTGGCGCGCAGCTCGCCCTCCTTGCCGATCCGCATCCAGGTGATGTCGTCGCCGAGGGTTTCGACTTCCCAGCCCTCGATCGTCGGATCGAGCAGGGCGAGGTTGGTCTTGCCGCAGGCCGAGGGGAAGGCCGCGGACATGTAGTACGACTTCTTCTCCGGCGAGGTGAGCTTGAGGATGAGCATGTGCTCCGCGAGCCAGCCCTCGTCGCGGGCCATCACCGAGGCAATGCGCAGGGCGTAGCACTTCTTGCCCAGGAGGGCGTTTCCGCCGTAGCCGGAGCCGAAGGACCAGATGGACCGCTCTTCAGGGAAGTGCACGATCCACTTGTCCGGGTTGCAGGGCCACGCGACGTCGGCCTGGCCGGGGGCCAGCGGGGCGCCCAGGGAGTGCAGGGCGGGAACGAAGAACGCGTTCGTCGCAGTGATCTTGTCCAGCACCTCAGTGCCGATGTTGGCCATGATGCGCATGGAGGCGACAACGTAGGCGCTGTCGGTGATCTCCACGCCGAACTTGGGATCTTCTGCGTCGAGGTGGCCCATGACGAACGGAATGACGTACATGGTGCGGCCGCGCATGGAGCCGGCAAACAGGCCGCGAAGCTTCTGCTTCATTTCGGCCGGTGCCATCCAGTTGTTGGTGAAGCCCGCATCGCGCTCGTTCTCGGAGCAGATGAAGGTCTGCTCTTCAACGCGAGCTACGTCTGCGGGATCGGAAAATGCAGCGAAGGAGTTCGGGAACAGCTCCGGGTTCAGCCTGGTCAGCGTTCCGGCGTCGACGAGTTCGTCCGTGAGGCGGGTGTATTCCTCTTCCGTACCGTCAACCCAGTGGATCCGGTCCGGCTGGGTTAGTTCTGCAACCTCTTCGACCCATGCCAGCAGGCCAGCATGTGTTGTGGGTGCTTTCTCAAGCAGCGGCAGTCGTGCGAGATCGCCCATTGCGGTTCCCTTCCTCGGGTTCAGTGGTGTGTCCTAAATGCTAGGGCTCTAGACCACTGCAATTTTTGGGTCAGACGTGGGATGTCCCGGGGCCTAAAAACCAAAAACCGCGGAAAATCAAGGAACTGGATACGACAAATCGGCACTTTTTGTGAGTAAGGTCACATAGACCGGTCTAGTTACCCATATTACAGGCGGTTCGATTTGGAACTCGGCGGCAACTCGCGTAAAGTAATTCGAGGTTCGGGGGTGAACGAAAAACTCCCGGAGCCGAGAATGCGCCCATAGCTCAGCTGGATAGAGCGTCTGTCTACGGAACAGAAGGTCAGGGGTTCGAATCCCTTTGGGCGCACAGATGAAGAAAGATCCGCACCGGTTCGCCGGTGCGGATCTTTTTTATTGCCGTTTGTTTCAGCCCGCGGGCCGGTACGCCCGCCCCTGAGGGTTGCACCCGGAGGCCTACTGGTACGCCCGCGGGCCGCCTACTTCTCTATGACCTCGTAGATGCGGTGGCGGATGCCGTCGAAATGATGGTTTAGCCGTTCAGCAGCCAGGGCCTTGTCCCCGCCTGCCACGGCCTCGTAGATGCGACGGTGCACTGCCGCCGACTCGCTGAGGTTCTCGGCACCGGTACCGACCTCAAGATGGATCTGCCGGTACACCTTCCAGAAAACGGCGAGCAGGCTGATCAGGAGCGCGTTGTTAAGTGGCTCGAACAAACGCCGGTGAAACTCCGCGTCCGCTTCCACGAACGGCTCACCGGCGGCGGCAAGTTCCTCCATCCGGGTCACGGATTCCTCAACGGCTGCGAGCTGGCCGGCGGTCATCTTGTCCATCGCACTGCCGATCAGGCCTGATTCCAGCGCCTGCCGGACATCCACCAGCTCCAGCGCCTCATCACCCTTGTGGCGCAGCGACAGCCTGCCGCGGAATGTCATGCCGTCCGCCAGGGCATCAAAGTTGCTGGGCGCCACGAACATGCCGAATCCGTGGCGGATTTCCACAACGCCGAGCGCCTGCAGGACCTTGAGGGATTCACGAAGGGTATTGCGGCCTACACCCAGCGCGAGGGCTAATTCGTTTTCGGTGGGAAGCGGGTCACCCGCCTCAAGCTCGCGCTCCAGGATGAGGTCCATGATGTCCGCCTGCAGAGCGCGGAGCCGGGCCTGGGCGCTGAACCGCGCCTTCGAAGCGACGCCTGATGTTGTCATGGTTCCCCTAACCGAGTGTCCGAACCACTGTGCTGAGTGGGTCACAGCAAACAATATTGGATGTCCCACCTTCTGTTAAGTTCCCCCGCCAAACAGGGACCCGGTTCCCAGCGCCCATCCCCTGCGCTTCATCCCGCGGATCGGTACCGCCGCCGGGCGTAGTCTGGTGCCATGACGGCCAGAGTTGAACGAGAATTCGATGTCATTGTGATCGGCGCCGGAGCCGTGGGGGAAAACGTCGCGGACCGCGTGGTCCAGGGCGGACTGACCGCGGTCATTATCGAGGCGGAGCTGGTGGGCGGCGAATGCTCCTACTGGGCCTGCATGCCGTCCAAGGCACTCCTGCGCCCGGGGACGGCCCTCCATGGCGCACAGACCGTCCCCGGTGCCGAGGAGGCCGTCACCCGCACCCTGGACGCCTCCGCCGTCCTCAAGCGCCGGGACTATTTCACGTCGAACTGGCAGGATGATGGCCAAGTCAAATGGCTGGAAGATACGGGGATCGAACTGATCCGGGGCCGCGGGCGTCTCACCGGCCCGCGAGCCGTCGAAGTAGCCGGGCGCGACGGTGTCAGCTACCAGCTCTCGGCGAGGCACGCCGTCGTGCTTTCCACCGGATCGGCCCCCACTGCACCGCCAGTGGACGGCCTGGCGGGGCTTGGGTATTGGACCACCCGCGAGGCCACTTCCGCCCGGAGCGTTCCGCGCAGCCTGGCGGTCCTCGGCGGCGGGGTGGCCGGGACCGAGCTGGCGCAGGCATTCGCCCGGCTGGGCTCGGCGGTGACGCTGGTGGCACGCGGCGGCCTGCTCAGCATGTATCCGAAAGATGCCGCAGACCTGGTGCTGGCCGGCCTGCGGGCCGACGGCGTGGACGTCCGCCTCAACACCGGCACGGAGCGCGTCACCAGAAGCGGGGGCGGCTATTTCACCGTTGACTTGGCCGACGGCGACAGCATCACGGCTGAACGCCTCCTCGTTGCCACCGGCCGACACCCGGCGCTGGACGGGTTGGGGCTGGAAACGGTGGGGCTTGGTTCCACGGACGGCAAAGTGCCGCCGCTCCGCACGGACACCACGGGCCTGGTCGAGGGGATCATCGAGGGCGCCGACGCCGTTGGCGACGCCGGCGGCGGCACTGGTACGGACGACGGCGACAGCCGCTGGCTCTACGCCGTTGGGGACGCGGCCGGCCGGGTCATGCTGACGCACCAGGGCAAATACTCGGCGCGGGCCACGGGGGATGCCATCGCTGCGCGGGCCAAAGGCGAGCTGAAGGGGACGCCGGAGCCGTGGAGCCGCTTCGCGCAGACAGCCAACGAGCATGCCGTGCCCAATGTCGTGTTCACAGACCCTGAGCTGGCCAGCGTGGGCCGGTCCGTGAAGCAGGCACAAACGGACGGCTACAGTGTCTCCTCAGTGGAGCTCCCCATCAGCGTCGCGGGGTCGTCGCTGCATTCGGAACACTACGAAGGCTGGGCCCAGCTGGTGGTGGACGAGGACAGGAAGGTGCTCCTCGGCGCCACCTTCGCAGGCCCGGACGTGGCTGAACTCCTGCATGCCGCCACCATCGCGGTGGTGGGCGAGGTGCCGCTGGACCGGCTGTGGCACGCCGTGCCGTCCTATCCCACGGTCAGCGAAGTGTGGCTGCGCCTGCTCGAGGAGTACGGACTCTGACTGGTTGGTCACAACTCGGCCAATCTATTTGAACTGACTGGTCAGTTTAGTTAGCCTTATAGCAGACAAACACTGCGAAAGGCTTCCATGCTCTCGGTTCGACAGCTTCACGTGAATGGCCGGCGGGACGATCTGCTCCCTCCTACGTCACTCCAGGCACGGCGGGGCGAGCTGCTTCTGGTCTCCGGCACCAGACAGGACCAGCGGACCGCGCTGGCACTCACCCTGAGCGGGCGGATGAAACTGTCTTCCGGCGTGCTCCTGTGGGACGGCCGGGCGAAGACGAAGCACCTCCGGGCGGCCAGCTCGCTCGTGGACGCCCCGGGTGTCAACGAGCCGGAACAGCACCTGAGCGTGCGGGATCTCGTCACGGAAGACCTTGCACTGATCCCGCGGCGCTATCGCGGCGCACTCCTCAGCAAGCCGTGGCTCAAGGTCAACCGGTTCGAGGACATCGCCGGCCTCTGGACGGAACAGCTGGCCCCGGCCAAGCGCATCGAACTGCTCACCGCCCTCGCGCTCGCCAACCCGCACACGGACCTTCTGGTGGTGGACTCCCCTGATCGCCACAGCGCGGATCCCGCGGACTGGCTGCCGCGGCTCCAGGAGCTGGCGTACAACGGCGGCCGGCCGCTCGCCGTCGTCGCCACCGTGGCTGCCCTCCCGGAGACCTGGACGGGCCCCGCCGCGGTGATCGGCAACGCCGTGCCGGACACAGACCCCAGTCCCGAAAACGAAACAGAGGATGCCAAGTGACTGTGCTGCGGTTAGCCCGCTCCGAACTCAAGCGCATGACCGGAGGGCTGCTGCCCAAGCTGACCATCCTTGCGCTGACCATGGTTCCGCTCCTTTACGGCGCGGTGTATCTGTATGCCAACTGGGATCCCTACAGCAACCTGGACCAAATCGATGCGGCCCTGGTGGTGGAAGACACCGGCGCCACCTCCAGCGACGGAACGCAGCTGCAGGCAGGCCGGACCGTGGCGGACAGCCTGGTGGAAGGGCACGTGTTCAACTGGCAGTCCGTGGACTCCGCCGAGCAGGCAGATCAAGGCGTCAGCAGCGGCAAGTACGCCTTCGCCCTCAAGATTCCGAAGGATTTCTCCGCCAGCCTCGTCTCCCCTGGCAGCTTTGACGCCGCCAACCAGGCCATGCTGAACGTGACCACCAACGACGCCAACAACTACCTCCTAAGCACCATCGTGGACAAGCTGACCACAGCGGTCCACTCGAGCGTGGCCAGGGAAGTGGGCGAGGAAACCGCCAACCAGCTGCTCACAGGCTTCGGCACCATTCACACCCAGATGGTCAAAGCCGCCGACGGCGCCGGCCAGCTTTCCGACGGCGTGACCAAGCTCCACGACGGCACGGTCACCCTGCATGACGGCACCACGCAGTTGAGCGCCGGCGTCGGCGAGCTCTATGCCGGACAGGTCAAGCTGCGCGACGGTGCCAACCAGCTGGATGCCGGCGCGGCCCAGCTAAGCGACGGACTCGGGCAGCTGAAGGACAAGACAGCCTCCCTCCCTGCGGACTCGCAAAAGCTGGCCGACGGCGCCGCGCAGGTCGCGGCCGGAAACGCCACGTTGAACACCAAAGTCCAGGACGTCGTCGGGCAATTGAACGCCGCTGACCAGGGGCTGAGGAACCGCGTGGTGGAGTCGAACGGCAGGCTGCTGGCCGCCGGAATCATCACCCAGGCGCAGGCGGACAGCATCCTGGCGGACTTCGACGCCGCGGCAGCCTCCGGACCAGTGGCTGGCGCCAAGGCAAAGATCCAGTCCGACGCCGCGCAGATCCAGCAGCTCGCGGACGGCTCCGCCGCCGTGAGCAACGGTGCCGCCAAGCTGGCAGCGGCCACGCCCGCCTTGACCGGCGCCATCGCCCAGGCGTCCGCCGGCGCGGACCAGCTCCATGCCGGGACCTCCGCCTTGGCGGCCGGCGAGCAAAGTGCCGTCGACGGCACCGGGAAGCTCGCCGAAGGTGCGGGCGCGCTCGACGGCGGTGCGGCGCAGCTTGAGGACGGCGCCGCCACGGCCGCCAGCGGGGCAGGTACCCTGGCATCGGAACTCGCCAAGGGTGCCGGCCAGGTGCCCAACCCCGATGACGCGCAGAAGAGCAGCCTCTCCAAGGTGATGGCCGATCCCGTGGCCGTCAGCAACATCTCGCAGGCGAAAGCCGGGTCCTACGGGGCCGGGCTGGCGCCGTTCTTCCTCACCCTGGCCCTCTGGATCGGCATCTTTATGCTGATCCAGGCCATGCGGCCCATCACGCAGCGGGCGCTGGCGTCCAACGCGCCGTCATGGAAGATCGCCTTGGGCGGCTGGCTGCCGTTCCTGGCCGTCTCGGTCGTCCAGGCGAGCCTGCTCACCCTGGTGGTGGACCTGGCGCTGGGCCTCAACCCCGCCCACCCGGTGCTGATGTGGCTGTTCATGCTGGCGGCCGCGATGGCGTTCAGTGCCATCATCCAGGGCGTCGTCGCGCTGCTTGGGTCCCCGGGGAAGCTGGTGGTGCTGATCCTGCTGGTGCTCCAGCTGGTGTCATCCGGCGGCACATTCCCCTGGCAGACCACTCCCCCGCCCCTGCACGTGGTGCACGAGATCCTCCCCATGGGCTATGTGGTGACCGGGATGCGGCACCTGATCTATGGCGCGGACCTGTCCATGATCCTGCCTACCGTGGCGGGCCTGTTTGGCTACACTGTGCTGGGGGCCGCGCTGTCAACGCTGGCCGTCCACAAGCACAAGTTCTGGACCCTGAAGTCCCTGAAACCGGAGATCGCCGTATGAGCACGCAGGAAGCCGGCGAAAAGAAGCTCCGGCCCGCCCGTACAAATGCCACCAAGCAGAAGCTCTTCGATGCCTCCATGGAGCTGATCGGCGAGCGCGGCGCGGCCGGGGTCACCGTGGACGAGATCGCGGCGGCAGCCGGCGTCTCCAAGGGGACCGTGTACTACAACTTCGGCAGCAAGTCCGATCTGATCGCGCAGCTGCTGCGCCACGGCGTGGACATCCTGCATGCCCGGCTGCTAAGCGTGCAGGGCTCCTCCGCCGACCCGCTGGCGGCCATGGACGGGATGATCGGCCAGGCGATGGACTTCATGGCCGAGTACCCGTCCTTCGCCCGGCTATGGGTCAGTGAGAACTGGCGGACTCCCAGTGAATGGCAGGACACCTTTGCCGAGCTCCGCGGCCGCCTCCTCGCAGTGATCGGCGCCGCGATCGAGGGCGTAGCCGCGCAGTACCCCGTTGATGAATCCATCTCCAGGGGCAGCCTGGAGACTGCCATCTTCGGCGCCTGCTTCGTGGTGGGCCTGGACCGCCAGACCTACAACCCCGAACGCACCCGCGAACAAAGTGTTGCGGCCATTATGGCAATCATGCGTGGCTACGTCCGGAAATAGCCCGCGTCGGGGAAGATTAGTCACATGCGCCACATGGGTAACAGTGGAAGGGTAGCCATCGTTGCGGCGTTCGCCGCCGCGGTCCTTCTGGTGCTTACCGCGATCACGCTGGAAGAGGCCGTGCTGTTCACGTTCCTCGGAGCCCTCGCTGTGGGATACCTCGCCTCCGTCATCCAGGTGGTGGCCCGAGGACGCAATCTGGCCCTCTTGGTGGGAGGCGTTGGCACCAGCCTGTTCATCGGCTTCGCCATCGCATTCCTGCGCATGTGGGGCCTGGCGTTTACGGCGGCGCCGGACTCCCTGGGAGCGGCTGCCACCACCCAGGACTCCGACATCTACTTCTACCTCGCCGCAGTTTCCGGCGTGGGAACGCTCCTGGTGCTCTTCGCCGGCGCTGTGTGGCCGGCCGGCAAACGGCTTAGGTCCGGCCGCGATCAGTCCAGACGCATGCAGCCCGGACGCCGCAAGCCCGCAACTGCCGCCCGGCGGCCGGCGGTCAGGCAGGCACCCCGTCCGGCCGCGGGCACCACTTACGGTCGCGTTCCCGTGTCCAGGTCAGGTGCCGTCCGCGCTCCGGCGGCCAAGCGGCCCTCGTCGGCGGCGGCCAAGTCGCCCAAGTCCCCGGCAAAAGCTACATCACGGCGTTGAGCGTGCCATCGTCGCTGGCCCGGAGTGGCCCCGTTCCGGCCCGGCCGGAGTACGGCGATGGCAACCCCGGCCAGCAGCAGAAGTCCGCCGGCTACCTCGGCCGGTGAGGGGACCTCGCCCAGGATCAGCCACGCCGTCGTCATTCCCACCACCGGGACAAGCAGGGTGAAGGGAACCACCGCGGACGACGGATACATGCCCAGGAGCCAGTTCCATATTCCGTAGCCCACCAGCGACCCCAGGACAGCCGTGTAGATAGCGCTCAGGATGGTAACCAATTGCAGGCCGGCCAGGGTCCCGCCCACGGCGGCCGGGCCGTCGATGAGCAGTGACAGTCCGATCAGGGGCAGCGGAACCACCGCGCCGGACCACACAACGAGCCCCAGGCCGGAGGAGGCCCTGGCCTGCCGGGCGATGATGTTGCCCGCAGCCCAGGACAGCGCAGCCGCCAGCACGATGAGCATGGGAAGGACCGGTGCCACCATGCTGCGGCCTACTGCCACCACCGCGAGGCCGGCCACCCCGAGGACGACGCCGGCGAACTGCCTGCCACTGGGACGTTCGCCCAGAATTCCGGCAGCCAGCAGAACGGTAAGCAGCACCTGCGCCTGGAGTACCAGCGAGGCGAGCCCTGCGGGCATGCCCAGCGCCATGGCCAGGTAGAGGAGTCCGAATTGTCCGGCGCTCATGAAGAGGCCGACGCCGAGGATGGCCCGCCAACTGACAGCGGGCCTGCGGATGAAGAAGATCCACGGAAAGACAACCAGGACGAAGCGCATGGCTACAAAGAGCAGGGGCGGCACTTCCATGCCCTCGGCGTGCAGGCCAAGGTCGATGGCAACGAAATTGGCGCCCCACAGGACTGCCACGAGGACAGCCAGGGCGGAATGTCGAAGGTTCACGCTGCGGGCTGCCGGTTCAGGAAATCCGCGTCACCGGATGCGGGCTCAAAGGTTCCGGGGCCGCTCTCCAGGAGCCCCGTCCTGGGGGCGGTCAGGCACGGCGTCGCGCCGCGCCGCATCGCTGTCGGCGTCGCGGTCAGCAGCATCGCGGTCAGCAGCGTCGTGCTGGCGAGGTGTGCCCGGTTCAGTTGTGCCCGGTACGGCTGGCCCTGGAACGGCGTCCCCGCGCCCGCGGGTTCCGGCTTCGGCACGCGTCTGCGGCTCGGCAGGAATGGTCTCAACGTGCCGGTCCGTGTCGTGCCGGTCCGTGTCGTGCCGGTCGGCATCGGGCCGGTCGGCATCGCGCTGCTCGGCGGTGACTACGTCCGGATCAACCTCGTCGGCTTTACGGAGCTGCTCCTGCGACGAGGCCCGCACTCGTTCGGCTTCTGCTTGCTTCTCGCGAGCGTCGCGGCGCAGGCGCTCTGCCTCGACTTCGGCCTGCTTGGCATCGGCCTCGGCACGTGCTGCTTTGGCCTCGCGTTCCCGCGCTCCAAGCTCGTCGGCCTTGGCCTTTTCACGCATCTCGGCGGCCCGGTTTCGGTCCGCCTCAACCTTGCGCTTCCGGTTGAAGAACAGCACCGCGGCAATGATCGCAACCACCACCACAACACCGATAATGATCCCCACAAGCTGTCCTGAGTCCACGATGTTCTCCTCTTAACCGGGGCACTGACGAATATCTCCAGTAAACATCACAAACCCCGCGCTGACCATGAACACCCTGGCAGTGAGCAGCGGTTGCTTAGTGCGCCCGGGGCACCTTGAAGCGAGTAAGCCGGGCATCCTGGCCGTCCAGCTCAGCCCAGGTCTTTTCCGTTTCCAGCACGGTCAGGCCGCTGGTGGGAAACCGGGTGGCGGCGTCCATATAGGCATCGTGGTTGGAATCGCGTGACGCCAGGTGCATGGCAAGGTCCTGCACCCCGGGCATGTGGGATATCACCATCAGTGTGGTCACGGTGTCCGGGACATGGTTGATGACCTTCAGCATGCGCAAAGCGGAGGCTCCGTAGAGGCCGTCCTCAAGTTTCGGCGTCGGGGCTTGGTCCCCCAGTTCAGCGCACACCCATGTGCACGTCTGCCTGGTCCGGAGCGCGCTGGAGCAGAGGATGAAATCGGGGATCACTCCATGCTTGCGCAGCCACTTGCCGGCCAGGGGAGCCTCACGGTGTCCGCGCTCTTCCAGCGGACGTTCGTGGTCCGGCACGCCTCCCGGCCAGTCTGCCTTGGAGTGCCGCATGAGGATCAAACGCCTGATGTGATGCTCGCTCATGCATCAATCCTAGTGCGGCGGCCCTGCCCCGCAGGGCACGGCCGCCCTCCACAGGGTTTAGTCGTCCAGGACGAAGGTCACTTCCAGCACGACGTGCCAGGCGACGACGGCGCCGTCAGCGATTTCGACTTTCTGTTCCTTGACCCATGCTCCCGTGACACCCCGAAGTGTCTTGTTGGCGCGTTCTATGCCCTCTTTGATGGCGGCATCAAACGACGTTTTGGAATTTGCGCTCAGAGTGGTGATGCGTGCTACAGACATAGTTCCTCCTGATGGTCGGATAGACGATCAGAGCCTACGCCGCCCCACTCCAAGCCAACAGGGCCGTAGGAACTAAGCCGCGGAGGCACATACGCCAAGGTCAGAACGCGCGAAAGCGGCATTCTGCGTAGTGCCGCATCGCCGACTGAGGAACGAAGGAGGTGTCTAAGGCACGGCAGAATGCCGCTTTCGCGCGTCGTTGAAGACTAGATGGAGTATTCCGGAGCGGCCCAGACCACAACTTCAGGGTGCTCGTAGAACCGGTAGCCCTGGCCGCGGACGGTGCGCACGGTGTTGGCAAGGCGGCCAAGCTTGGAGCGGAGGCGGCGGATGTGGACGTCGATGGTCCGCTCGTTGGGAACCTCTTCGGCGTTGCGCCACAGGCCCTCGAGGAGTTCGTCGCGGCCCACGGTGCGGGTGCCGTTTTCCACGAGGTAGTTCAGGAGCTCGAACTCCTTGAACGTGAGGTTCAGGGATTCTCCGTCGAGGTGGACCTCGCGGCGGGCCAGGTCGATGAGGACACCGGACGGACGGGGATCCTGCGGCTGCGGCAGCCGGGTAGTTTCGGTGCGCTGTCGGGAGTTGACGGTGGGGTCACCAAAGGTGGACCGTACGACGTCGAGCGCGGATCCCGGGGCGCTGGCCGGGGCCACCGCCACCGCGGCGTAGCTCTCCGCACCGGAGACGAGGGACTGGGCGTAGGCGCGGATTTCCTGGGCAAGCTTGGCAATTGAGGTGCCGGCAGCTGCAGCGGTTTCCTCATCGATTCCCATGTAGAGCACAAATCCACGGGCAACATTTTCATTGGCGACGGGGCGGACGGCGCTGCCGTTGGCCGGGGCGATCACGGGGGTGGGCGCCGTCTGCGGAGCGGACTCGGCGGCGGGAACAGCGCGGAGCTGGCCGTACGAGTTCGGGTTGTAGCCCTGCGGC
Source organism: Arthrobacter sp. GW460-12-1-14-TSB2 (assembly GCF_059423525.1). Lineage (NCBI taxonomy): Bacteria > Bacillati > Actinomycetota > Actinomycetes > Micrococcales > Micrococcaceae > Arthrobacter > Arthrobacter sp. GW460-12-1-14-TSB2. The sequence continues at coordinate 242,302 of NZ_JBWKYC010000004.1, read as the reverse complement.
GCATAGCCGGGGGCCGGGAAGCTGTTGCCGGGCGCTGCCGGGGCGAACGCAGGACGGGCCCCGAATCCCTGGCGGAGGCCGGAAGGCTGGCCGCCTTTGTTGGCGTTTCGGACGGAGATGTGGACGTATCCAGATGCAACTGACATGGAATGCTTACCTCAATGTGAATGGCCGTCATCGCGGCTCGAATGCTGGCTTTCCCCGCAATGAGATCTGGGGAGGGGCGCCCGACGCTGGGCTTGGGGCGAATGCCTAAAAACTTCTCGGGGTGGGAAAGTTAGGCGTGCATTCGACAACAGCGCATGTCTTCGCCAGCGGGTGGGCTGGTCCAGGATTCTGCGGCTGCAGGTGCTGTTGAGTTCTTGTTCACAATTGAAGTGTGCAACGTAACAATGAAAACTTGCAAGTAACAATGGACGGAATCGTCCGCATCGTGAGACAAAATCACACAATGTGGCCCAAATCACGATTCTGAAATGCCAATAAAATAACAGGTGTTTTTCAGAACGATCGATCAGAATTCACGAAAATCCGAATTTTCTTCTTCAAAACGAAGCCTTTCGGTGCGAAAATTCAGCCCGTACCGTATTGCTGAAATGCCAACGCTGCCTTGTGGCACATGTCCAGCCCTTGGCCGGGCCGCGCAGAAAAATTCCTGCCCCCGCAGCACGCCAGCTCAGTTTGACTGCCCGGTGAGCGTCGCGGCCACGAGCTGGACGGACTCCGCAGGGAAGCTGTCACCATCCTTTGCGGCAACGATCCTTACCATGGCTCCGGACACGATATCGGCCACAGTCAGTGTGCTGGCGGACGTCCCGCCAGCCTGTTGACGCCTTTGTTGCTGATTGCTCACCGCCACGTCCGAATCCAGTGAATAGGTGCGGCTGAACCCGTCGGTGCTCTTGACGGTCACGGCGCCGGAACTGACCTCAGTGACCGTCCCCTGCTGTTCAACTTTAGTGACGTAGGCACCGTCCTGGAGGATGACGTACTCGGAGTGAACGGCGGCGGATACTCCGCTGCCCATTCCACCCAGGCCTTCCGGGGCGAAATTTCCGGGGCCGCCCTGGGGCGGCATCCCGCCGTCGGCAAAACCACCCTGCGCGCCGCCGCGGGAGCCTGGCAACGTTTCCTGCAACGCGCCTGCATCGGCCGTGCCGTCGGTGCCGTCGGCCGCCGCGGAACTGGTCGTCAGGGCATAGATTCCTACGCCGGCTCCGCCCGCAAGGACAGCCGCAGCTCCGGCCACCATCACTCCCCGCTTCATGGTCCATGGCTTCGAACGTCCAGCCGGGGCATCCCAGCCGCCGTGCTGTCGGGGCGAGCCCCATCCTGCTGCGGGCGGGAAAGCGGAGCCAGCTGCCGACGACGGTGTTCCCCACCCGGCCTTCTGCCCGCCACCCGCAGGCCTACTGACAGAGCTGGCCGCCGGAGTCCTGCCCTCCGGCGCCTTGCCCTCCGGCACCTGGTCAGCTTCGCTCTCCGGTACCGGGGTGGTGTGGTCGTTGTTCATGGCGTACTCCTGGGGCAGGGGGGCTTGGTCCACTCCAGACTCCGGAGGGTTCCTGTGCGGAGCCTGTGCGGGACAAGGGGTCAAGCTGTGACCTTTGATGCGCCCGTTCCGGCCGCGGGAAGGCAGCGGATCCGCGCCGGTTGGCAGACGAAGGGCCCCTCCGCGCGTCCAGCTCGCTAGGCTGGGATTCACAGCTGGCCCACAGGATCCCCATAGCGTCGGCTAAACCGCAGATCGGAGAGTTGTCCCATGGCCACTTCGCACTCCATGACTAACAACCTTCCCCAGCTCACCCACCCGGACGGCTCCCCCATCCGCGCCCTGGTGGTTGACGACGAACCCAGCCTCTCCGAGCTCATGAGCATGGGCCTGCGGATGGCAGGCTGGTCCGTGGCTGTCGCAGGAGACGGTCCCGAGGCCGTGAAACTGGCCAAGGAGTTCCGGCCGGATGTCCTGGTGCTGGACGTGATGCTCCCGGGGTTCGACGGCGTTGAGCTGCTCACCAGGATCCGCGCCTTCGCGCCGGAGGTGCCTGCGCTCTTCCTGACGGCGAAGGACGCTGTACAGGACCGCATCCTCGGGCTGGCGGCCGGCGGCGATGATTACGTCACCAAGCCCTTCAGCATGGAGGAGGTGCTCCTTCGCCTGCACCGGCTGGTCCAGCGCTCCGGAGTGGCAGCCATGGACACCGCCGAACTTGTAGTGGGCGACCTCGTCCTCAACATCGACACACGTGAAGTGACCCGCGCCGGCGAAGAGCTGCAGTTGACGGCAACCCAGTTTGAACTCCTCCGTTACCTCATGGAAAACCCCAAGCGCGTGGTCAGCAAGGCCCAGATCCTTGACCGCGTGTGGGACTACGACTTCGGCGGCCAGGCCAACATCGTGGAGCTCTACATTTCCTACCTGCGCAAGAAGGTGGATGCCACGCACCCGCCCATGATCCACACGGTGCGCGGCGCAGGCTACGTCATTAAACCGGCGGATTGAGGTGCCCACGCTTTCCGGCAAGATCCGCAAGGACCGCCGCCGCTTGCTCGATCCTTCCACCTGGCACCTCCGCACGCGGCTGGTTCTGGTGGCCATGGCATTGCTCGTGGCCATCTGCGGCGCAATTGGCCTGTTCAGTTACGCGTCCATGGATTCCTTCCTGACCAAGCAGCTCGATGATCGCCTGAGCCAGGCCTCAAGGCTCTCGAACGAGGCCGGACGGCCACGGCTCGGCAACCCCGCCGGCAGGCCTGATCCGCTGGAGGGCAGGGGCCAAGGTGTGGGGACCTTGATCGCCCGCATCGACAATGGCACTGTCAGCAGCGCCGGGTTCCTCGCGAGCGATGCCACGCCGTCTTCCCTGTCCCCCGAGGATGACCAGATCCTCCTGGCGCTCCAACACGACGCAACGCCGGTTGACCGGACGCTGTCCACCGGCTCCTACCGGCTGGTGGCAGTGGAGGCTCCATACGGGGACGTGATCATCACCGGACTCCCCCTCGATGAAAAACAGAACACCCTCAGCTCCTTGGTGTGGACCATGGTGATCGTGTCGATGGGCGGGCTCGCCCTGATCGGCCTTGCCGGAACTGTGCTGATCCGCCGCACCATGAAACCCCTCGAGCAGCTGTCCGAAGTTGCGACGCAGGTTTCCCAACTGCCTCTCGACGCCGGTGAGGTGGCCCTCGCAGTCCGGGTGCCGTCGTCGAACGCGCATCCTGGAACTGAAGTGGGCAGCGTGGGCTACGCACTCAACCTCATGCTGGACAACGTGTCCCAGGCACTCGAGGCCCGGCAGCAGAGCGAAACGAAGGTGCGCCAGTTCGTTGCCGACGCCTCGCACGAGCTGCGCACGCCGCTCACCGCCATCCGCGGCTACACAGAACTGATGCGGATGACCGAGCACTTTACGCCGGACGGCAAGAAATCCCTCGCCAGGGTACAGAGCCAGTCGGAACGGATGACCACCCTGGTGGAGGATCTCCTGCTGCTGGCCCGGTTGGATGAAGGCCAGCCGCTCAAGATCAGCGACGTGGACCTGACCCAGCTGGTGGTGGAAACCGTCAGCGACGAGAAGGTCATGGCGCCGGACCGTATCTGGCAGCTCGAATTGCCCGACGAGCCCGTTGTGGTCCGCGGCGACGCCAAGCAGCTGCACCAGGTGCTGGCTAACCTGCTTTCCAATGCCCGCAAGCATACGGACCCCGGAACCACCGTGGTCACCGGCGTGATGCGGTCGGCCGACGGCAGTGCCGTGGTGACCGTAACCGACAACGGTGCAGGGATTCCGCCGGAGTTCGTCGGCCGGGTCTTTGCCCGCTTTGCCCGGGCGGACGCCGCCCGCACGAGTCCGGCCCGCTCCGCTTCGGGCGCGGAAGCCACCGGCGCCTCTGCGTCCGAAGGGACCAGCGGCCTGGGCCTTTCGATTGTGCAGTCCATTGTGGAAGCGCACGGCGGAACCGTCGAAGTGAATTCCCGCCCGGGACGCACCGAGTTCGCCCTCCGCCTACCGTGCGAACCACCGGCAGCTTAGCTCCGGCGCATCACTGGCAAGCCAGCCGTTCCGGCGCAAGTCAACGCGCCGTCGTCGTGACCCTCGTTACCTAAATGTGACTTAAGCGCGAGACTCCTGTAGCGTTTTTAGAGTGCGGCAACCGTTATAGCCGCATATCCGGATGGACGCCAAACTCTGCCGCTACCCGGATTTCCTCATGATTAGGCAGAGGCGGGGGACCCAGGTCTCCGGGCATTTTGCATAGCCGCCCTCGGGGTGAAGCCGACACGTGAAGTTCCGTGCGGCCGGATGACCTCATCCGAACCCGACAGCTAACTCCGCCGGCATCGAGAGGCAACCATGACTAAATCCACGCTAGAAGTACGTCCGGAGCGCGCTTCCGACGAGTCCAAGGCGCCTGCCGAACGCTCACGCCACCGCGCCGAACCAGCCACCACCGCGTCGCCAATGTCCCGGATTGCTGCCGGATTGCAGGGCTCAGGCCGGCGGGCCGCAGTAGTAGCCACGGCCTGCGCCGTCCTGATCGGCGTCGGCGCCGCCGGCCAGGCCTCAGAACCTGCAGCCCCGGCAACATCTGCAACGGGCGAAGCCAGCGCCGCTACCGCAAACGCCGAGTCGAAGCTCGCGTTCGAAAAGATCCTGGTCTCCGCCATGCCCGCCCCGGCCTCTGTCAGCCTGACAGCGCAGTCGTCCGACGCGCAACCGGCATCCGAGGAGAAGTCCGCACCGGAAGCACCGGCACCCGCGCCTGCACCTGCACCGGCTGCGGCCCCCGCACCGGCTCCTGCCCCGGCACCGCCTGTAGCCGTCGACGATCCCGCAGCTGCCCAGGCGTATGCCGCATCGCAGCTCGGTACTTACGGCTGGGCGGCTGACCAGATGCAGTGCCTGACCACGCTGTGGACCAAGGAATCGGATTGGAAGACCACTGCCACGAATGCCAGCAGTGGCGCCTACGGCATTGTCCAGTCCCTGCCGGCCGAGAAGATGGCCAGCGCCGGGTCCGACTACCTGACCAACTTCCGCACCCAGATCAATTGGGGCCTGAACTACGTCAAGGAACGGTACGGCTCCCCCTGCGGCGCCCTGAACTTCCACTACGCCAACAACTGGTACTAAGCCGGCGCATCTTCGCCAGGCTTGGTCTGCATGAGCCGGAGGCCCCGAATCCACGTGGTTCGGGGCCTCCGGCTGTCTGACAGCACATTTCTCCCGCTGGTTCGCCCGTGTCCCTACCCTCATTCCTGGAGCCACAAGGTTTTCACAAGGTTGTGGAGTGACTCTGGGTCGCCGCCGCTTTCAATCGTCTTCCAAGCGGCTGCCGGCCCCAGGGCCGTCGTCAAGATGCAGGGAGCACAACAATGAAAAAATGGTTAGTTCCGACGGCCGTCCTGGCCTCAATTTTCGCAGCCGCCGCTCCGGCCGCGGCTGCGCCTTCCGGCCCGCCGCATCCACCGCTTCAAACTGAGTACATCTTTCACTGCGGCCAAGCCGCAGGTGGCTTCGACATCGAAGCCACCGTGACCGGGCGGGTCAAGGACATCGTTATCCCGGGGGACAGAGTCATTTCCGTAGCCCCGAACCTCAACGTGACCCTGACTAACGATGCCGGTGAGACGGTTAGTTATGTCATCACGGGCGCGTCCCACATCCAATTCGTGCCCACCGCCACGGATCCCGACAGCGTCGAATTCAAGTCGACCGGCCGGAACCTCCTTTCATTCGCCGATACGGACCAGGCTGGCGAGGACGTTTCCGGTGTGGTGCTCGTATCGGGCAACTTCAACTTCGCCGTCACCGGGGACTTCCAAACGGAAATCCGGAGGTACTCGGGACCTGGCACGGTCATCGACGTCTGCGCCGTACTGGCCCCCTAACGAACCCAACCGCGGCGGCGGTGCGTCCACCAATGGCGGTGGGCGCACCGCCGCCGTTTCCTTGCACGCTTCCGCACCCGGCAAATCCCACAGCAGCTGCACAGCTTTGGCCTAAATCCTTCATATGCGCCGGTCCCATAGTGGAACCATGACGCTCACAGACCAGTCCGCGGGAACACTGCTCCAACTGCCATCGCAGCCGCGGGCCGCCGTCGACGTCCCGCCCGGCAGCGTTTCGCCGCCCGCAACGGGGAACACCCGCCGTGCCCCGATCGACACCAGGACCGCGGGGGATTCAGGAACCGCCATCCCCGTCCTTGATGTTGTCCTCCCGGTCTACAACGAGGAACGGGACCTGGAGCGGTCCCTGCGGCGACTGCACAACTATCTGCTCGGCACCTTCCCGCACCCGTTCCGGATTACCGTGGCCGACAACGCCAGCACCGACAGCACTCTTAAGGTGGCTGAGCGCATCGCGCGTGAACTCCGCGAAGTCAGCGTGGTGCGGCTTGCCGCAAAAGGGCGTGGCAACGCCCTTCGCACCGTTTGGCTGGCTTCGCCCTCACCCGTGCTGGCCTACATGGACGTGGATCTTTCCACCGATCTGGCAGCGCTCGCCCCTTTGGGGGCGCCACTCATTTCCGGGCACGCCGATCTGGCCATCGGAACCCGGCTGGCGCGCGCTTCCCATGTGGTCCGCAGCCCTTGGCGTGGTTTCATTTCACGCGGCTACAACCTTCTGCTGCACGCGCTGATGGGTGCACATTTCAGCGATGCGCAGTGCGGATTCAAGGCAATTCGCGCAGATGTTGCCCGCCGCATCCTTCCGCACACGGCGGACAACGAGTGGTTTTTCGACACCGAGCTGCTGATCGTGGCGGAAAAATGCGGACTCCGCGTGCACGAGGTTCCGGTTGACTGGACATGCGGTGCCGACGCGGGCGTGGACCTGCTGCACACGGCCCTCGCAGACCTCCGCGGGATGGGCCGCCTTATCCGGGACTTGGCGGCGGACCGCATTCCGGTGCGGGAGCTTCGTTCCGAACTCGCCCAGGTTTACGCCCCCGTCGCTACGGCGGCTACGCTTCCCTGAGCCACGCCATGGCTGCCGTGGGGCAGGTGAAATAGCGCGTTGGTGCGGCAGGAGCGTTGATGCTGAGGAAGAAATTGGCCATGGCCCGGTCCACCGGGGACGATCCGAGGAGCGCCACCCTCGCTACGGTGCTGGGGCGGGCAAAGACGCGCCGGGCCCCCCGGCTCATGGACGCCGTCGCAGCCATATCCACCAGCATCGGAAACGAACGCCCGCGGCTCAGGTCATTGACGGCTGCCATGACAGCCAAGGCAGCTTCCTCGCAAATAGCCAGGCCTGGAATCCATTGCACATGCAAAACGCCGGTGCGCAGCTGAACAATGCCTCTGTCGCCGGCAATCGGGATCTCGGTCATCCTATCCCCCCAAGATAGTTTCAGACGTCCCTCCCGAGACTAATGGACCGAAAACCGGTTTGGGGTCAGAACCGGAAGGAAATCCTCCTGGCACCGGAATCGTCCATGTCCGTGGTCACGGACACGCCGGAGTAGTCCGCAAGGTGCAGAACACCGTCCGGCAGGGGGCCGGTATTGGGACCGATGGCCACGGTCCGGATTCCGGCGGCCAGTCCGGCCGCAATGCCCGCGGGGGCATCCTCAAAGACAAGCGCGTCGGCCGGGTCCACACCGAGCAGTTCGGCGGCCCGGAGGTAGCCTTCCGGGTGCGGCTTGCCCCGGGTGACGAGGTCGGCCGTGACTGCGGTGGCCGGCATGGCCAGTCCCGCGGCGCCCATCCGGATGTCGGCAAGGATCCGGTCGGCGGAAGTCACCAGCGCCACGGCATCTGCCGGGAGGCTGCGCAGCAGGTCGGCGGCTCCGGGCAGCGCAACGATGCCCTCGGTCCGAACCCGTTCCATGGCGCCGAGCTCCGCGGTCAGGGCCACAACATCGGCGCCGACAGGTGCAAACCGCCGAACGGTGTCCCCTGCCTGGACGCCATGGGAGGTGTGGAGGATCTCGGCGATGTCCAGGCCGTAACGGGCCGCAAACTCGCCCCATACCTGCTCCACGACGGCTGTGGAGTCGACCAGGGTGCCGTCCATGTCGAACAGCACGGCCTTGGCGGAGATCGTGGCGACAGGCGATGCGGCGATGCGCGGTACGGCGGCTTTTGGGCGGAAGCTCATGCTTCCATCCTGCCCCACCCGGGGCGAAGCCGGATTCTGTGACTTATCCGTTCGGGCGGTGGGGGATGTATTGGACGGCCCATTTGTTGCCGTCCGGGTCAGCGAAATGCACGAAATGACCCCAAGCCTGAATGTCGATGTCGCTGACGTCAACGCCGTTGTCCTTGAGCTGCTTGTGCGCTGCCTGGATGTCGCTGACCACCAACTGCAGGCTTGGAGCGGTGCCGGGCGGGGCATCGTTCAAGCCTTCGCCGATGGCGATCGAGCAGCCGGAGCCCGGCGGAGTCAGTTGGACGAAACGGATGCCCTCCATGGGCCGTTCGTCGTAGTCGGCGTTGAAGCCCACCTTATTGACGTAAAAATCCTTGGCACGGTCCACGTCGGACACAGGGACAAACACCAGTTCAAGTTTCCAGTCCATGGGCCACAGGCTAGCGGCGGCCGCCGAAAACCGGAAGGGGGCAAGCGCCTCGCTGCCCCGGCTCCCCTTCACCGTAGACCCGGCCCGCTGCCTCGTTAGCCGGCGATGCCGTAGAGGCGGTCGCCGGCGTCCCCGAGTCCGGGCACGATGTAGGACTTCTCGTTGAGTTTCTCGTCAATGGATGCCAGGACGATGGTCACGTTCGCGTCCGCGAGTTCTTCTTCCAGCTTGGCAAGGCCCTCCGGCGCTGCCAGGAGGCAGATGCAGGTCACGTCCGAGGCACCGCGCTTGAAGAGGAACTTGATGGCTTCGCGCAGCGTGCCGCCAGTGGCGAGCATGGGGTCCAGGACAAAGATCTGCCGGTCCGTCAGGTTCTCCGGCAGGCGCTCCGCATACGTGATGATGTCCAGGGTTTCCTCGTCACGGGCCATGCCCAGGAAACCGACCTCGGCCGTGGGCACAAGCTTGGTCATGCCCTCGAGCATGCCGAGGCCTGCGCGGAGGATAGGGACCACGAGGGGCGTGGGCTTGGTGAACGCGGTGCCGATGGTGGTGCTGACGGGCGTTTCGATCGTGACGGGCTCGGTGCGGACGTCCCGGGTTGCCTCATAGGCGAGAAGGGTGACGAGTTCCTCGGTGAGCTGCCGGAAGACCGGAGAAGGGGTGTTCTTGTCCCGCAGAACGGTGAGCTTGTGAGCGACCAGCGGGTGGTCCACGACGAGTGTGCGCATGGGTCAAAACTATCACCCGGAGGTGGTGTCCCGGCCCCGTGATCCGTGGGGCTCCTCCGGGTGGCCCTCGCCCCTGTGGGCGCCATGGCGGGCGCCAAGTTCCTCCCGGAGCACCGGGTGGTCGAACGTCGGGGCGGGCCCGGCATGCTCGCGGTGCCGCATCACATGGAAGAGTCTGTGGGCCAGGATCACGATTCCCACCCAGGCGAGGCCCAGGAGCCACCCGGCGATGACATCGGTCAGCCAGTGATGGCCGAGGAATACCCGGCTCAGGCCCATGGCAATGATGAAGATCGAACCAGCCGTGATGATGGACACCCGCGCAACGGTCCGCTGGATCTGCAGGCAGGCCAGATAGACCACCAGTCCGATCACCACGGTGGTGTTGAGTGTGTGCCCGCTGGGGAACGAAGGCGAGGATTCATAGGGCGGAACAGCGTCTGCATGATCCGGCCGGGTGCGGCCAAAGAGCTTCTTGCCAAAGGTGGTTGCGGAGACCGAAACAGCCGCGGCGCCGCCCACCAGGATGAGGGGCCGCCAGGTGCGCCCGGCCCACGTCAGCCAGGCCGTCAGGATGCTGCCGACGATCGGCATGCCGATCCCGCCGCCGACATTGGTGAAGGCAGTGACGGCGGAATTGAGCCAGGGGGTCCGGAGGTCCTCAGACAGCGCCAGCGCAGGCTTGTCCAGGTTGGCCAGGCCGGCCTCATCCACCACGTTGTCGTAGACTTCGGCGCCCATCACTGCCAGCGCCACCACGATCACGCCGCCAATCAGCATGGTGATCCAGAGGGCGGCGTACGGCACAACCCACCGCCCCCACCGGTCGGTAATGCGGTCAGTCAAGGTTTTCACTACGTCTCCCGAGCTCATCCGTCGTCTGCGCCTGCCGTACCTTCGAAACTATCATTGAGCCATGACTTCCCCGGAGCCGCGCCATGCCCAATGGATGGGCCTTGCCCTCGCCGAGGCACGGCGGGCGCTGGGCACCGAAGACGTGCCCATCGGCGCCGTCGTCATCGGGCCCGACGGCGGAGTCCTGGGTACAGGGAGGAACGAACGGGAAGCGCACGGTGATCCCACCGCGCACGCCGAGATGGTGGCTATCCGCGAGGCGGCCGCCCGGCTCCAGGCGCTGGGACAGGCAAACGGCGGCCGAGGCGACGGCTGGCGGCTCGCGGACTGCACGCTCGTGGTGACCCTGGAGCCCTGCGCGATGTGCGCCGGCGCCATCGTCCTTGCCCGGATTCCACGGGTGGTGTTCGGGGCATGGGACGAGAAGGCGGGGGCTGCGGGATCCGTGTTCGACATCCTTCGCGAACGCCGCCTCAACCACTGGGTGGAGGTCTACGCCGGAGTCCGCGAGCAGGAGTGCGCCACCCTGCTCCGGGATTTCTTCGCCGGACACCGGCAGGTCAGCTAGCCGGCATTTGCCGCGTCCAGGGCGTCAATCCGCTCCTGCCGCGACGCCGGCGAGTCGAGGCTGAAGGCACGGAAATCACCCAGGTCCGCACGAATCCAGGACTCCACCTCATCGATCCGTTGCAGCACCCCGGGCGTGGGGCCGGCGAACAGCCAGTGGGCTATCCGCTGCCCCTCGGGATCGTACTGCCAGAGCCCAATGATCCGGCCGCGGTCCAGGATCGGGTGGTCCGGCAGGTCGGCCTGCTGCGCCAGAGTTGCGCCGAGCAGCTCCGCGTCCCCGTCCCGGTCTCCGAACAAGTCCGCGGCGTTCCGCCGCTGCATCACGAGCGAGTCCGTCCCGGCAAGGAGCTGGATCTGTTCCTCGGCCGGCAATTCGAAAGCGGCGAGGCGCTCGACGTCCTCGGGCAGCATCCACAGCGCTTCGCCTTTGGCCGCAGGGTGGACGGTGGGCAGCTCGACTGCCCCGACGGCGGCCAGCGCTGCTTTGCTCTGGGCGACCGTGAACCCGGAGAACCACTGCGACTGCCTGAGCGTGGAGCCGCCGGTCCAGCCCAAGTACTTGCGGATCAGCTCTGTGCGGGCGGCATCGATGCCCAACGGGCTCGGCGGCAGGTCCCACAGCGTGTAGGCGTAGCGCTGCTGGTCGAGACGACCGTTGGCGGAGACGCGGCGGATCCGGCCGTCGCGCTGCAGCAGGCCAAGGGCGGTGGGGAGGGTGGTGGATACGCCCTGCCTCTTCCCTTCCTCGCCCAGGCTCCGGACGGAATCACCCAGCTCGTCCTTGAGCTGTTTCGGATCCAGCGGGCGGCCAGCCTCGGCCAGGGCATGCAGCACCTGCTCCTCAAGCAGCGTGAGTTCACCGCGGTCCACCCCCAGCCTGCCAAGCACTTTGAAGACTTCGGCGGAATCCTTGCCCAGCATCAACGCCCACGCGAAGTCCTCCGCGCCCAGGATGTAAGTGCACCCGCGTGCGCTGGGGAGTTCGGAGATCCGCAGCGCAAGGACGTCGGCATCAACCTGTTCGCGCCGGATTCCGGCGCGGGCGAACAGCGTGAGGTAGGGGTTGGCGCCGCCCAGGGAACGTGCCCAGCCGGCGCTGGACAGCACCTCGGCAGAGCTCTGGCCGGCGAGGCTACCGTCGAGTCCTTGACGGTGCCAAGCCCAGGCACGGAGGCGTTCGGCGGTGAGAGTCCCTGCAGGCGGAGTCTCGACGGTGAGCGGCTCGCTGGTCATAGCGGCCATTGTCCATCAGCCGGCGCGTCAACGGAATGAGGCGGGACCATTCAGTTCCCGGGTCCGCTTGCGGCAATGGCGTCCAGCACGGTCCTGGCTGTGACGTCCCAGCCCGGCAGCCGGGTCCGCGCAGCCAGCGCCGCGTCACGCCAGCGGGAGCGAAGCCCGGGATCTGTTAGCCAGGTGCGCAGTGCCGCTTCCATCGGGGCAGGGTCCGCGCCGAGCACGACGGCGGCGCCCGGCAGATTGGGCGGCCCGCCGTCGTCGGGGGCTTCCGATCCGCCAGGCGACCCGGCCGCGAGCGCCTCGACCGCGCCGGTGCCGTCCCTGACCACTACCGGGATCCCGCGGGCCAGGGATTCGGTGACCACCATCCCGTACGCCTCTGCCCGTGAAATGAGCAGGCTGAGATCCGCCCGGCCCCACTCCGCATCGAGGGTCGGCCCGCTGAGCTCCCCCGGGACTGAGACCCGCTCCGTCAGCCCCAGCCTGATGACGGCACCCCGGACGGACTCCGCATACGCGGGATCTGCCGAATCGGATCCCACCAGGGACGCGGTCCAGGGCAGGTCCCTGATCCCCGCGAGCGCCTCCAGCAGCAGGAGCTGGTCCTTGTTCGGCAGGAGGGCTGCCACGGCTATGAGGTGCGGCGGGCTGGAACCGGCGGCCAGGGGAGCGGCGGACGTGCCCGGAAGCGCTATATGGATCCGGGCCGGGCTTCGCTCGGCCGAACTGTGGCGGCCCCGGAGCTCGGCGGCCGCCGTCGAACTCGCGCAGATGACGCCAGCCGCGGCAGCCAAGGCCATCCCCTCCCGATCCGCGTGCCCGGGCAACGTCATGTGCACGAGGATCCAGGCCGGTCTTCCGGCGGCGGCGGCCGCTTCCAGTGCCTCCGGCGCACCCAGCGCAACGAGTCCATCCACGATGGTGACCCGCGCGCTGGAAGGCGCCGGGGACGTGGCACCGCCGTCGCCGAGCAGCATTCCGGCCAGCCGCCGTCGTTCTTCCTCGCGGCCCACCGGCCAGTGGCCGTCAACGGGGCAGATTTCCACGTCCATTCCGAGGGCGGTGAGCCCGCGGGTCAGTGCGGAGTTGTAGGCGTTGCCCCCTGAGTTGTGCCGCACATTGCCCGGAACGATCAGCCGGATCGCCGCCCTGCTAGCGCCGGACGCAGTCATCAGCCGCTATTCGGCGTCGAAGTCAAGGGAGAACGACGCCCAGGCGTCCGGATTCTCGCGCAGGGTGACGGCCAGGCCGGCCAGCTCCCGCCCGTCCTCGTTGCCGCGGACCTTGGCCGCCACAGCCTCGGCAATGTATTGCGCCAGCGCCTCGGTGGTGGTCAGCTTCCCCGCAAAGTCAGGGTGCTCGTCCAGATTCTTGTAGTTCAGGCCGGCCAGCACTTCTTCAATGAGCCCGCCGGCCGCCCCGATGTCCAGGACGATTGAATCGTCGTTCAGCGCCCGACGGCGGAAGGTCACCTCCGCAACGAAGGTGGCCCCGTGCAGGCCCTGGGCAGGTCCGAAGACCTCGCGGGGAAGGCTGTGGGCAATCATGAAGTGGCGGCGGACGGTCAGGCTGAACAAGGGCTACCTCGTGTCTTCGTCGGGATGTTCGGCAGGGTATTCAATCACGTGGCAGAGTGCGTCCAGGCGCCCGTCGGCCAGTTCGTGGACGACGGCGGGAAGTTCCGCAAAGGGTGACGTCCCCGTCAGGAACGTGTCGTAGACGGGATCGCTGAGCAGGGACACGGCGAGCGCGAGGCGGTCTGCGTTGGTCCGGCGGTGGCGGCGGGCGCGGGCCACCACGCCCACCTGGCTGGCGCGGATGGAAAGCCGGCGGGCGTGAAAGTCCTCCCCCAGCGGAATGGTGACTTTGCGGTCGGCGTACCAGGACATCTCGATGACGTCCCCTTCGTCGCCCACTAGCTGAAGGCTCCGTTCGAGCCCTTCCTGCGATGCTGAACAATGGATGACGATGTCGCAGTCGGCCAGGGCGTCGTCGGGGTGGCTGAATTCGACGCCGAGGGCGTCGGCGAAGGCACGCTTCCCGGGATCGACGTCGATGAGTTGGAGCCGTTGCAGCGGGAAGGTACGCAAGAGCGTGGCCACCATGCCGCCGACGAGTCCGGCGCCCACCACTGCCACGCGGTCGCCCAGGCGCGGCCCGGCCTCCCACAGCGCGTTGACGGCGGTTTCCACAGTTCCCGTGAGCACGGCCCGGCGGGCCGGGACATTCTCCGGGACCACGGTCAGGGACTCGACGGGAACAACGTAGCGGTCCTGGTGCGGGTGCAGGCAGAACACCGTGCGGCCCACCCATTCGTCGGGGCCTGCTTCCACTATCCCCACGGAGAGGTAGCCGAACTTCACCGGCGAAGGGAAGGAGCCCTCCTGAAGCGGGGCCCGCATTTGTTCGGCAACCCTCGGCGGCACCTGGCCGCAGTGAACCACCGTTTCGGTGCCTTTGCTGATTCCCGAGTACAGGGCACGGACCAAAGCTTCGCCGGGACCCGGTGCGGGCAGCTCCTCGGTGCGGAGCTCGCCTTTTTCGTGGCCGACGGTCCAATAGGACCGGGCCTGTGAACCGGCTTGTGACCGGGCTTGGGAGTGCGGCTGGGAGTTGATCATCTTGCTTATGAATCTAGTCCCCGGCGCGTGCGTGGGGAAGACGTTCACTGCCCGGCGCGCCCTCGTTTTGGGGAAGGGCGCCTTGCTCCGGTAACCTATTCAGGTTGGTGACGTGTCCGAGCGGCCGAAGGTGCAACACTCGAAATGTTGTTTGGTGTCAAAGCCAACGTGGGTTCAAATCCCACCGTCACCGCCAAGTAGCGAAGCCCCGGGTTTTCTTCGATGAAAACCCGGGGCTTTTGCTTTGCCCGGACTACCCTTCGGTAGGTGTCGCCCCGTGCCCGATGGCGACGGACGGGGAAGGACTCCTAATGGTGGGACCTGGCTCGGATGATCCCGGCTGATAGCCCTGCAGCCGCTATCAGGGATCCAAGCATGATGGCTACGCCTGAGAAGTAGTCAGTGATCGTCATTTCGGTACACCTTCCATCTAGTGGTGTATCGAAGCTACCCATGCAAACGTCCGCGAGGCGCAGGATCGCCGAAAGATTTGCTCACAATTGGGACACGGAACAGGCGGCGCGTCCCGCCTCGGTCCCTTGTGCTGCCGCCACCGGGCGGACACCATGGTGGGACACCTTTCAACGGCACCAGGGAGCGGGCTCAATGTTGCGAATGCTGATAATTGGTCCTCCGGGCTGCGGAAAAGGTACCCAGGCGGACCGCTTATCGCGGCACCTCGGCATCCCGGGTGTGTCCACCGGCGATGTGTTCCGTGAGCATGTGAAGAACCTGACGCCGCTGGGTCAGGAGGTCAAGGAGCATCTGGACGGGGGCGACCTCGTGCCGGACGGCCTGACAAACCGCATGGTGCGGGACCGCCTGGAGCAGGCCGACGTGCAGGATGGATTCCTGCTGGACGGATATCCCCGCAACACAGCCCAGCTGGCTGAACTGGACACGATTCTTACCGCCGCCGGGCAGTCCTTGGACGTCGCACTGCAATTGACGGCCGACGACACCGAGCTGGTCCGCCGGGTCCTCCAACGCGCCACCGTTACCGGACGCAGCGACGATACCGAGGAGGTCATCCGGCACCGCCTGAAGCTGTACTACCGGGAGACGGAGCCGGTGGCAGAGATGTATTCCGAGCGCGGGATCCTCCTGAGCGTGGACGGCATGGGCAGCGAAGACGAGGTCTTCGGCCAGTTGCTGGCGGCCCTCCGCGCCTCGTTCCCCGCCGCCGTCGCCGAAGCGGGCCCGGCTACCCCGCACTGAGCGGCGCCGGCGGCTACGGAGCGTCCAGGCTACGGAGCGTCGGGGCGCTGGTCTCCCTTGTGGCCGCGCAGGTTGTCCTGGACCTTGCCGAAGAGATCCTTGATGGTGGACTCCGTATTCGTAAGCATGTCCGGCTGGACGTAGACATCCTGCGTCGGAGGCAGGCTGTAATGGGACTGCAGGCCGCCCGCGCCGTCAACGCCGTCCAGCGCGATGGTCACCCCGCCCTCTTTGCGCGCAATGGCCCCGATCCGGCCGAACACCAGCGTGAACTCGTCCGGCTGGAAGCTGACCGTGTGCCCGACGTGCGTCCGGTTAAGCTCGCCCGCCGCAACCGCTTTCTCGTTGCCCGTACCTGCATAGTCCATGGTTGTCTCCTTGAGGTTGGCTGCGTATGCCAGCAGTCTAGGCCGGGCTCCGGGTGCGGCATAGGGGGTTGCTGGGCGCCTGCACAATTCGCTCCGCCCCGCCTCGGCACTTCATCCATTGAGTGGCCCCGCTGCCGGCGGCTTAGATGGATCAGGTCGGCGCTGACCACCAGTTGACGGCACCGGGAATCAACCAGGCTTCAGAAACGGCATCGGGGACCATCGTGACTTTGCAGGACAATTCGGTGAGCAGCACTACAGGCTCGGACGCCGCGCAGCAGGCCACCTCCGGCACCACGCACTGCGACGACGACTGCCACTATTGCTCGGGCCCCGAAACAGACTAGCCGGGCTATCACCTTCCCCCGCTAGAATTACAGGCAACGAACCGAACCGAGGGAGGACTCCGTGCGCACTCACCACGCCCGGACTCCTTTCCATTCCCTCCGCGCGGCCATGGTCGCCGCGACGATAGTTACCCTCGCAGCTGCAGCCCACGTCCTTGGCGGCGGCGAACTGCCGGCACCCGGCATCATGGCAGCCGTCCTGGCCCTCACCGGATTGGCGGCCACCGCGGCCACCCGGCTCAAACTGAACTTCCCCGCAATGGCTTCGCTACTGGGAGCCGGGCAACTGGTCCTCCATGAGGCGTTCAGCGCCTTCAGCTCTCCGGCCGGCACCGGACAGCCCGCCGCCCCGGGACACCACTCCACTGCATGGCCGCCAGGCATCACGCTGGACACCGCCGGCAGCACCGCCAGCCACCTGCACCAGTTCGATTCCGCCTGGACTGCCGGCCTGATGCTGGCCGGACACGCCCTGGCCACGCTCGCCTGCGCCCTCCTGCTGGCCAAGGGCGAAGCTGCCCTGTGGTCGCTTGCGGCGTGGCTCCGGCCACTCGTTCAACTTCCCGAAGCGGCCATGCCCGACGTCGTCGCGGCACCTGCCGACGCCAGCTGGCCGTCCGATTGGGCTCCTCTCCCCTGGCGAAACCTCAGGGCCGACTGCCTGCGCGGCCCACCCGCCGTCGTCGTGCTTTAACTTTCCTGACACTTTTTTCCCGGCTCCGCCCTGCCTGCTGATCCGTCCGTTTCCGGGCGGTGTCCGACAGTCGCCCGGACGCCCAATCCTTAGTTTTGTGCACCGCTGTTAGTGCGACGTGCACCCTTGAAAGGCCCCCAATGAAAAAGTCTTCTTCACGCCTGTCCTTCCGCCGCACCCTCTCCGTTACGGCTGCGGCCGGCGGCACCGCAGCCCTCATGCTGGCGGGAGTCACGGCTGCCTCCGCACACGTCGGCGTCACACCGGACAAGACCGACGCCAACTCCTACGCACTGCTCACCTTCGGGATCCCGCACGGCTGCGACGAATCGGGCACCACCAAGGTGACCATCACGCTGCCCGACGAGCTCAACGACGCCCAGCCCACGGTGAACCCGAACTGGACCGTGGAGAAAGTGGTGGAGCAGCTGCCCGAACCGAAAAAGCTGGCCGACGGCGCCACCATCACCAAGCGGACCAGCAAGATTGTCTACACCGCCAAGGCTCCGCTGAACCCCGAGCTGCGGGACGCCCTGGTGCTCTCGGTCAAGCTCCCCGACACCGCCGGCAAGACCCTCCATTTCCCCACCTTGCAAAACTGTGAACAGGGGCAGACGGACTGGTCCGAGATCGCCAAGGACGGCCAGGACCCGCACTCGCTCAAGGCGCCTGCGCCCTCGCTCACCGTCACGGCCGCCGCGGACGACGGACACGGCAGCCATGCGTCGGCGTCGACAGACACAGCGGCAGACACCGCCCGGGCCTCCTCTGTGACGGGCTCCGGCGCGGACGACGGATCGCAGGCACGCAGCTGGGCGGGCCTGGTGGCCGGCGTCGGAGGACTCGCCCTGGGCGGGGTGGCGCTGATCCGCAGCCGGAAACCCGCCGCAGCCGCCGCTTCAGGAACCCCCTCGGAACCCGGAAAGTAACGCACCGGATTGGTGCCCGGAAATCACAATCCGGGCATCAATCCGCTGCAGCGGTCGTGGCATCGTTGACTCAGGCAACGGCGGGCATAAAGTGTGACCCATGAGGTCTCAGCCAATCAAAAACGGACTTGCCATCGCGACGGCGGTTGCGGCCGCCGCCTTCCTGCTCACCGCATGCGGGCCCAGCCAGCCGCAGCCCCAGGGAACCTCCGCGGGCGCTTCCACTTCCAGCGCCCCGCCCGCCACGTCCACCCCGGCCGACAGCCAGGCGGCCAGCACTCCGGCGTCGTCCTCGTCGGCGACGTCGCCGTCGTCCGCGGGACCGTCACGGTGCAAGGCAGCCAACCTGACGGTGTCATCGGATTCCTCAGGTGGCGGCGCCGCCGGCAGCGTCTATTCCAAGCTCATCCTTACCAACTCCGGGACCGAACCCTGCCTTCTGCGGGGCTTCCCGGGAGTGTCCCTCACCGCAGACGCCAACGGCGCCCCCATCGGTGCCCCCGCCCGGCAGGACGGGTCCTCGTCCGTTGCAGACGTCCTGCTTGCTCCGGGGCAGGCCGGAGCCGCGGACATGCGCTACACGCAGGCAGGAAATTACACCTACTGCACGCCTACGGAGGCTGCCGGCTACCGGATCTATCCGCCGGAGGAGACCGCCTCGCTGTTCCTCGCCGAACCCCGGACCGCGTGCAGCAACGACGCGATCGAACTGCTGACCATCGGGGCGTTCCACGCCCGGTAGGGCCTGCCGGGACTTCCCGAACCTACGCCCGAAATTCCCGCAACTTTGCGGGCGCATCGCGGGAGAACGCAACCCCGAACCCGATCAGCGCCGAGCCCAGAAAGAGGTGCAGCCAGTTGTCGGCGCTGTTCACGGGGAGGATGTTCACGGGCGAGTCCATTGCCAGGAACTGCCCGACGGTCCAAAGGACCATGTAGGCGACCCCCGCGCCGATGAGGAAATTCCGGGCCGGCAACGGGCGCCGTGACATCAGCACACCTGCCACTCCTGACAGCAAGTGGATGAGGTTGTGGAGGGCGGACACTTGGAAGACCCCAAGGAGCATGGCCTCCGAGCCGTGTCCGGCAAACGCCAGCGTGCCATAGTTTGCGGTGATGCCCGGGATGAAACCCAGCACGCCCAGCACAAATACCGCCGCCCCCGCGATAAGTGATGACTTCTGGACGTTCTTCCGCAAACCGAATCGGGCCCTGGCGGCTTCGGATGTTTTCATGGTGCCGCTCCTGTTCCCCGGTCACGCTGCTCATGACATGATAAGTCTACTTATGAACCCCTTCGGAGTCCCGCCGCTAGCGCCACGGCATGGGTCTTCGGGGACCGGGAAAGGCAGGCAGGACTGTGACCTCGCTTTGGTTGGACCGTAACCACTCCTTCCGCAGCGACCAGTTCCATCCCCGCAGCACGGTTGACACCGTGGTGGCAGGGGCCGGGCTGACCGGGCTGGTGGCCGCTTTGCTGTTGGCCCGGTCCGGCAAGAAAGTGCTGGTTGTCGAAGCCCGGAGCCCGGGCGCCGTCACCACCGGCAACACCACGGCGAAGGTTTCCCTGCTGCAGGGAACCGTGCTGTCGGCATTGCGCCAGCAGTATTCAGAGAAAGTGGTGGGTGCCTACGTCGAGATGAACCGCGAAGGCCAGGCATGGCTGCTCCGGTACCTGGCAGAGCGGAGTGTGCCGTTCCAGCATCGCGATGCCTACACCTACGCCACGTCCACGGACGGAACCGAAACCCTCCGCCTCGAATTGGCCGCTGCCCGGGCCGCCGGGATTGAGGCCGAGTACGTCACCGATCCCGGACTGCCTTTCCTTGTCAAAGGTGCCGTCCGTGTTCGCGGACAGGCCCAGATCCATCCCTTGGAAGTCATCGACGCCCTGGTGGACGACGTCCGCTCGCATGGCGGACAGATCGTCTCCGGCGTGCGGCTGAACGGACTCCGGGGACTGACGGGACCGGGTCCGGCGGTGGTCCAGACCGATCACGGCCCAGTTCGCGCCCGGGAGGTGGTGCTCGCCACCGGCACACCGGTCCTGGACCGCGGGCTCTATTTCGCCAAGCTCAAGGCCCTGCGGTCCTATGCTGCGGCGTTCGAACTGCCTGGGACAACCGCCGTGCCGGACGGCATGTTCCTTTCGGTTGAGCAGCCGGTCCGTTCCCTGCGCGACTACCCCGGCGACGGCCGCCGGCTGCTCCTGGTGGGTGGCAACGGACACCCTGTGGGCCGCGCCAGGTCAGCGCAGGCCTACCTCGACACCCTGGTTGAATGGACAACGGCCCAGTTCCCGGGTGCCAGCCTCACCCACTCCTGGTCCGCGCAGGACTACCAGGCCACCAACCTGATGCCGTTCTTCGGCAAGCTCCCGCG
The DNA here is from genome assembly GCF_059423525.1 of Arthrobacter sp. GW460-12-1-14-TSB2. Classification (NCBI taxonomy): domain Bacteria; kingdom Bacillati; phylum Actinomycetota; class Actinomycetes; order Micrococcales; family Micrococcaceae; genus Arthrobacter; species Arthrobacter sp. GW460-12-1-14-TSB2. The sequence continues at coordinate 221,813 of NZ_JBWKYC010000004.1, read as the reverse complement.
GGGGCAGGGCCGGGTCTATTTCGCCACCGGCTACAACAAATGGGGCATGACCAACGCCGTGGGTGCGGCGCTGGACATCACCGCCGACATCCTCGGCACGCGGCTCCCCTGGGCCAGCATCATCCACCACCGGGTCACGTCCCCGGCCGGGGCCGCCTCCGCGGTCTCCCTTAATGCTGCCGTTGCGGCCACCGTGGCACGGGACTGGGGGCAGGTGGGACTCAAGCGCCTGGATGAGTCGCGCGAGCCACCGCCTGAGGGGGCAGGCCGAGTGACCCGTCGCGGGCGGAAACCCGTAGCCGTGTCCACCGTCGACGGCGTCCGATGCCAACTGTCCGCCGCCTGCACGCATCTGGGCGGAATCGTGCGCTGGAACGACAGCGAAAAGTCCTGGGACTGCCCGCTGCACGGCTCCCGCTTCAGCAGCGACGGGACGGTGCTGGAAGGACCAGCCACCCGGAACCTCCGCCAGATTGACTGACCGGGCGGGACCGGTCCCGCTGCCGGCGCCGCCGGACGGCGGCGTGCCCGGAACAGCGAAACGTGCCGTAGTGGGTGCGGTGGTGGGTGCCCTGGAGGGTGCCGCCAATAGTGTCAGTGCTGTAAGGCATGATGGAGGAATGCAGGGAAAGGAGCCCGCCGGCGGCGCATTAGGTGAGACACCATCCGCGCGGACCATGGACAGGTTCAGCGAGTCCACCAGGGAGTGGTTCCTCGGCGCTTTTTCGGCACCGACGCCTGCACAAATCGGCGCCTGGCAGGCCATCTCGTCCGGTTCGCATGCGCTGGTGGTCGCCCCGACAGGATCCGGCAAAACCCTCGCGGCATTCCTCTGGGCGCTCGACCGCCTCCAGTCATCCGCTCCCGCCGAGCCGGAAGCCCTGCCGGGTCTCGACCCGGCGGCCAAAGGCAGGAAGCCGAAGGCGCCCAAGCGTAAAACACGCGTCCTGTACATTTCGCCGCTGAAGGCGCTTGGCGTCGACGTCGAACGCAACCTCCGCGCGCCGCTCATTGGGATCACCCAGACCGCCAAGAGGCTGGGCCTGCCAGCCCCGCTGATCACCGTGGGCGTTCGTTCGGGAGATACGACGACGGCGGACCGCCGCGCGCTGCTCAGCCACCCGCCGGACATCCTCATCACCACCCCGGAATCACTGTTCCTGATGCTCACGTCCAGGGCCCGGGAAACACTGGCCGAGGTGGACACCATCATCGTGGATGAGGTCCACGCCGTTGCCGGCACCAAGCGCGGCGCGCACCTGGCCGTCTCGCTGGAACGCCTGGACGCACTTCTGCCCAAGCCCGCGCAGCGGATCGGCCTTTCGGCCACTGTGGAGCCCCGCGAACTCGTGGCCCAGTTCCTGGCCGGTTCCGCACCGGTGGAAATCGTGGCACCGCCGTCGAAGAAGAACTGGGACCTGACGGTTTCCGTGCCGGTGGAGGACATGTCCGATCTGCAGGGGGCCGCCGGCGCCTTTGATTCCGGGCCCGCTTCCGGGCTGCAGCCGCCGGCATCCATCTGGCCACATGTTGAGGAAAAGATCGTGGACCTGGTGATGGCCAACCAGTCCACTATCGTGTTCGCCAACTCGCGCCGTCTGGCTGAACGGCTGACGGCACGCCTCAACGAGATCTATGCCGAACGCCAGCTGGTGGCGGCGGGCGGCTGGGGAGAATTCGGCGCCGGGGCACCGGATTTCGAAGCGGTGCCAGCCGGCGGGCCGGCGGGTGGACCCGGCCGAGCGCCAGCTGATGGACCGGCCGGAGTGCCGGCAGCGGGGGCCGGCACGCCGACGTCCACGGCAACCCCCGCGCACATGATGGCGCAGGCAGGCAGCACCGCGGGCGCCGACCCTGTCCTGGCCCGGGCGCACCACGGCTCCGTCTCCAAGGACCAGCGTGCGCTGATCGAAGACGACCTCAAGTCGGGCCGGCTGCGGTGCGTTGTTGCCACGTCCTCCCTTGAGCTTGGAATCGACATGGGCGCCGTGGACCTGGTGGTCCAGGTGGAGTCGCCGCCGTCCGTGGCCAGCGGGCTGCAGCGGGTGGGCCGCGCAGGTCACCAGGTGGGTGAAGTCTCGCAGGGCGTCCTGTTCCCCAAGCACCGCGCCGACCTCGTGCACACCGCCATCACCGTGGAACGCATGCTGGGCGGCAAGATCGAACGGCTCAGCGTTCCCGCCAACCCGCTGGACATCCTGGCGCAGCAGACAGTGGCCGCCACCGCGCTGGGCTCCATCGACGTGGAGGAATGGTTCTCCACTGTCCGCCGCTCGGCCCCGTTCGCGTCCCTCCCCCGCTCGGCGTTCGAGGCCACCCTGGACCTGCTGGCCGGCCGCTACCCGTCCGACGAATTCGCCGAGCTCAGGCCGAGGATCATCTGGGACCGCAATGCCGGCACCATCGAAGGCCGGCCAGGGGCGCAGCGGCTGGCCGTGACATCCGGCGGCACCATTCCGGACCGCGGATTGTTCGGCGTCTACATCATCGGCACCGAGGTGGAAGGCTCCTCGTCGCCGTCCAGCGAGGGCAAAGCTGCCAGCCCGGGTGCATCCGCCGCCAAGGGCGGACGGCGCGTGGGCGAACTCGACGAGGAAATGGTCTACGAATCCCGGGTGGGGGATATCTTTGCCCTGGGCGCCACCAGCTGGAAGATCGAGGACATCACGCACGACCGCGTCCTTGTTTCCCCGGCCTTCGGCCAGCCGGGCAAGCTCCCCTTCTGGAAGGGCGATTCGCTGGGCCGGCCGGTTGACCTGGGCCGCGCCCTCGGCGCGTTCGTCCGCGAACTGTCCGCGTCCGACGTCGGCCCCGCCACCGAGCGCTGCAAAGCCAGCGGCCTGGACGACTTCGCCGCCAACAACCTGATCCAGTACCTCGCCGAACAGAAGCTCGCCACCGAAGTGGTCCCCAGCGACACCACGCTGGTGGTGGAGCGGTTCCATGACGAGCTGGGCGACTGGCGGGTGGTGCTGCACAGCCCGTTCGGCATGCCTGTACACGCGCCCTGGGCCCTCGCCGTTGGCCAGCGGCTGCACCAGCGCTACGGGATGGACGGCTCCGCCATGGCCGCGGACGACGGCATTGTGCTGCGGGTGCCCATGATGGAGGACGAGCCGCCGGGCGCCGAGCTGTTCCTCTTCGAACCCGACGAGCTGGAGCAGATCGTCACAGCGGAAGTGGGCGGCAGCGCCCTCTTTGCCTCGCGCTTCCGCGAGTGCGCTGCCCGGGCGCTGCTGCTGCCCCGGCAGAACCCCGGGAAGCGGCAGCCCCTGTGGCAGCAGCGCCAGCGGTCCGCGCAGTTGCTGGACGTGGCCCGGAAGTATCCGACGTTCCCGATCGTGCTGGAAACCGTGCGCGAATGCCTGCAGGACGTCTACGATCTCCCGGCACTGAAGGACATCGCGGCGTCCATTGAGCGGCGCGAACTGCGGATCCTCCAGACCACCACCCAGCAGCCCTCCCCGTTCGCGAAGTCCCTGCTGTTCGGCTACGTGGCCCAGTTCCTTTACGAGGGCGATTCGCCCCTTGCGGAGCGCCGGGCTGCCGCGCTGGCCCTGGATTCAACCCTGCTCAACGAGCTCCTGGGCCGGGTGGAGCTGCGCGAACTGCTGGACGCCAAGGTCATCGAAGCCACCGAGCGTGAACTGCAGCGGCTGGCCCCGGACCGCCGGGTGCGGGGCATGGAGGGAGTCGCGGACCTGTTGCGCCTCCTTGGACCGCTGACGCCCGACGAAGTGGCGGCGCGGCTGGAACCGGCGGCTGGGCCTGCCCCGGTGACTGAGCCCGCCGCGCTCTCGGTGGGTGAGCCTGCCCCGGCGGTTGAGCCCGCCCCGGTGGCGGACGCCGTCGCCCACCTCACCGCCCTGCAGCGGGCCAACCGCGCACTCAGGGTGAACATCGGCGGCGTCGAACGCTTTGCGGCCGTGGAGGACGCCGCCCGCCTGCGGGACGCCATCGGTGTGCCCCTGCCCATGGGGGTGCCTCTGGCGTTCATCGAGCCCGTGGCCGATCCCCTGGGCGACCTCGTCTCCCGCTACGCCCGCACCCACGGGCCGTTCACTGCAGCGGAAGCGGCGGCCCGGCTGGGACTCGGCGTCGCCGTCGTCAGCACCGCGCTCAAGCGGCTCGCCGCGGACGGCCGCGCGGTGGAGGGCGAGTTCCGGCCGCATGCCCCGCAGCCGGAACACCAGCCCGCACCCGCCCTCGAAACCGAAGTACCGGGTGATGCTGCGGCCCCGGCTGCGCCGGTCGCTTCGGTCACGACGCTGGCCGGCACCAGTGAATGGTGCGATGCCGAGGTGCTGCGGAAACTGCGCCGCCGCTCGCTGGCCGCGCTGCGGGCCGAAGTGGAGCCGGTGGACGGCGCCGCCTACGGACGGTTCCTCCCTGCCTGGCAAAACGTCCGGATCCCCGGACGCGGCAGGGGTCAGTCCGCCCTGCGGGGTCTGGACGGCATCATTACCGCCGTCGACCAGCTCTCCGGCGTGCCGGTTCCGGCCTCCGCGTGGGAACCGCTTGTCCTCGCCGGCCGCATCAGTGACTACCAGCCCGCCATGCTGGATGAACTGATGGCCGCCGGAGAAGTCCTCTGGTCCGGCGCCGGTGCGCTGCCCGGCAATGACGGCTGGGTGAGCCTGCACCTCGCGGACTCGGCCGAACTCACCCTCAACCCTTCACCGGACTACGAGCCCGGGGACGCGCAGCAACGGCTGCTGGAGCACCTGCAGAACAACGGTGGCGGCTATTTCTTCCGCCAGCTGAAGGACATTGCCGGCGGTATGGACTCCGTGCTCAGCGACCAGGATGTGGTGGCAGCCCTCTGGGACCTCGCGTGGGCAGGCCGCATCACCGGCGATACCTTCGCTCCGGTCCGAGCCATGATCGCCGGTGGCCACACAGCGCACCGGCAGGTAGCCCGGGCCCCGCGGGCTCGCGCACCGCGCATGAGCAGGCTGGGACGCGCCCACGGCACGGGCCTCATGGGATCTGCCGGGCTGACCGGCGGACGCTATGGGTCCGTGACCGGCGCCGCTCCCACCCCGCCGCTGGCGGCCGGACGGTGGTCGGCCCTCCCGCCGCCGGAACTGGACCCCACCATCCACGCCCGCGCCACGGCCGAACTGCTGCTGGACCGGTACGGCGTCGTGACGCGCGGTTCCGTCATGGCGGAGAACATTCTGGGTGGATTCGGCCTGATGTACAAAGTCCTCGCCAGGCTGGAAGAGTCCGGGCGCTGCCGCCGGGGCTACTTCATTGAACACCTCGGCGCCGCCCAGTTTGCGGTTCCTGCCACGGTGGACCGGCTGCGGTCGTACTCGGAGGACTCGCAGCTGGCGAAGCCGGAGCCCGTTGCCCTGGCGCTTGCCGCGACGGACCCCGCCAACCCCTACGGCGCCGCCCTGCCGTGGCCCGCGCTCAACGTCGAAGCCGGCAGCGGCCATCGCCCGGGTCGGAAGGCCGGGGCCCTGGTGGTGATGGTCGACGGCGCGTTGGCGCTTTACGTGGAACGCGGCGGCAAGACGCTGCTCGCCTTCGACGACGACCCGGAGGTTCTGGCCGCCGCCGCGGCTGCCCTGGTCGGGGTAGTCCGGAGCGGTGCCGTGGATAAGCTCATCATGGAGAAGGTCAACGGCCACGGCATCCTGGACACGCCCGTGGCCGCAGCCCTGACCCACGCCGGCGCATATTCCACCCCGAAAGGACTGAGAATCCGTGCCTGAAGGCGACTCCGTCTGGCGGGCGGCCGCGCAGCTTCACGCTGCCCTGGCCGGACACCAGCTCACTGCCTCCGATTTCCGTGTGCCCCGGTTCGCCACCCTGAAGCTGGCAGGCTGGACTGTGGACGAGGTGGTGCCCCGCGGCAAGCACCTCCTCATGCGCCTTCGGAGTCCCGCTGACGAACGCCTGACCATCCATTCGCACCTGAAGATGGAAGGCGCGTGGCAGGTCTACCCGCCCGGCGGACGCTGGCGGAAACCGGGGTTCACTGCCCGGTGCGTGCTCCGCACAGCCACCGCGGACGCCGTCGGGTTTTCCCTCGGCATCCTGGAAGTGGTCCGTACGGCTGACGAGGACTCCGTCGTCGGACACCTCGGGCCGGACCTGCTCGGGCCGGACTGGGACATGGAGGAGGCTGCACGGCGGCTGCGCGCGGCGCCGGACGTTCCCATCGGCGTGGCCCTGCTGGACCAGCGCAACCTCGCCGGCATCGGCAACATCTACCGCTGCGAGGCCTGTTTCCTGTCCGGCATCCACCCCGCCGCTCCGGTCTCCGACGTCACCGACCTGCCCGCCATGATGGCAACCGCCAAACAGTTGCTGGAAGCCAACCTCGGACCGGGCCGGCGCACCACAGTCCTTAACCCGCGCGGAATGCCGGTGGGCCGGATGGCCGGCCGGCCTGGATACTGGGTATACCGCCGTGAGCACCAGCCGTGCCTGAAATGCGGTACGCCCATCCGCCACGGTGTGCTCGCCACACAGGCCGGCACCGAAGAGCGGGACATCTATTGGTGCCCGAGTTGCCAGCCGCCGCCGGCAGGAACCGGCTGATCCGGGCCTGACCCGGGCGGCAGCGGGCGGGAAGCCTCCGGCACCGTAAACCGCGGCAAAAGCAACTGCACCAAAGGACCGATGGCCAATGCGTAGACCACCGTGCCCACTCCGACGGATCCGCCCAGCAACCAGCCGGTTGCGAGGACAACGATTTCGATGCCCGTCCGGGACGTCCGCACCGACCACCCGGTCCGCCGCGCCAGGCCGGTCATGAGGCCGTCGCGGGCGCCGGGGCCGAAGCGTGCGCCAATGTAGCAGGCCGACGCGATCCCGTTGAGCAGGACCGCCCCCGCCAGCATGCCGATCTGGCCGCCCAGATGTGAGAACTCCGGAATCAGCGCCAGCCCCACATCAGCAAAGACCCCCACCAGCACGGCGTTGCACAAGGTGCCGAACCCGGGCCACTGGCGGAGCGGAATCCACAGGAGCAGGACGAGGAAGCTCACAATGACCACCACCGCCCCAATAGAGAGGCCCGTCTTTCCTGCAAGACCCTGGTGGAAAACATCCCAGGGGTCCAGGCCCAGGCCGGCGCGGATGAACATGGCCAGCGAGATGCCGTACATGGCCAGGCCGGTGAACAGTTGGAGGAGTCTGCGTGTCATCATGACGTCCATCCTCCGTCAGAACTGGCCTTGCAATCCATATCCAGTTTGAGATACTGGCTACATGTCCGGCTCCCTGAACCCCACTGCCTTGATGCGCCTCCTGGGCGGATGGAACCGCGGCGCCGCCCCGGCATACCGCGAGCTGGCCGACGTCGTACGCCTCCTGGTTCTGGATGGGCGCGTCCCCTTGGATATGGCACTGCCCAGCGAGCGCGCCCTGGCCGAAACGCTGGGAGTGAGCCGGACCACGGTGACGGCCGCCTATGCGAGCCTCCGCGAGCAGGGATTCCTGAGCAGCCGCCAGGGCAGCCGCGGCCGGACCTGCATCCCCCGCCAGATGCCCGCAGGCGCAGGCGGTCCGGGAGCAACCGAGCTGATCAGCCCCAACGCCCTGGCCGGCGCGCCGGGACTGGCAGCCCCGCCGGGCCTGCTCGATCTCGCGTATGCGTCCCTGCCGGCCAGCGGCGAAGTGGTGCACCGCGCCTTTGCCGCCGCACTGACGGAACTGCCGGCCCTGCTGCCGGGTTTTGGCTATGACGCGATTGGCATTGCCCCACTCCGCGAGGCGATCGCTGCCCGATACATGGAGGCCGGCGTCCCCACTACGGCGGACCAGATCCTGGTGACGTCGGGCGCTCAGCACGCCTTGAACATCGTGCTTCGCACCCTGGCCGGCCGGCAGGACAAAGTGCTGGTGGACCACCCCACGTACCCGCACGCACTGGATGCCATCCGGGCCAGCGGCTGCAGGCCCGTGCCGGTCGCCCTCCCCCACGGCCGCGGCTGGGACGTGTCCGGCATGGAGGCCGCCATGATGCAGCAGCGCCCCAAGATGGCATACGTGGTGCCAGACTTCCACAACCCGACGGGCCGGCTGATGTCCGATCCCCAGCGCCGCCGCCTGGTCCGGGCCGCAGCCGCTGCGGGAACGGTGCTGGTGGTGGACGAGACACTGCGCGAACTGAACCTCGACGCCGTGGACACGGCCCCGCTGGCGGCCTTCAGTCCGGAAGTGGTCACCATCGGCTCCCTGAGCAAGTCGCATTGGGCGGGGTTGCGGGCCGGCTGGATACGGGCCGGAAGTTCGCTGATCCGGCGCTTCGCCGCAGCCCGTACCACCATGGACCTGGGCGGACCTGTGGTGGAACAGCTGGCCGCGGCTCACCTGGTCCGGTCCCTCGACGAACCGCTTCCGGCCCGGCTGGCAGACCTTCGCGAGAACCGGACCGCGCTGCTGGACCTGATCGGCGGCATCCTCCCCGACTGGCAGCCGGAACGGCCCGACGGCGGGCTGAGCGTGTGGTGCAGGCTCCCGGCGCCGATCAGCACGGCACTGACGGTCATCGGCCCGGATTTCGGCGTGAGGCTGGCGGCCGGACCCCGTTTCGGCGTTGGCGGGGCTTTCGAGCACTACCTGCGCCTCCCCTTCACTCTTTCGCCCGGGCAATTGGAGACGTCGGTGCGGGCGCTCCGCTCGGCCCAGGAGAAGCTCGGCGCCGCACCGCAGCTCCGGCGCAGCCTCCGGCACACCCCCGCCGTCGCCATCGCCTGAGCAGGCATTCATTGATGACGCGCAAAAATGCCTGACGCGCCGGTATTCCGGTAGCGCCAGGCACTTTGCGTATCGTCAGGTATTTTGCGCGTCGCGTCTTGCGGGTCGACGGGCCGCCTACGCGTAGACCTTCCCGAGGTAGTCGCCCCAGGCCTTCGCCGTGGCTTCGGAATCCCCGCCGCTGCTGAAGTCATGGACGGTCATGCCCACCGGTGCGCCGAAGGCGTTGCGGCCGAAGAAGCGGTACATCGTGTCCGCGGAGCGCAGGCCCAGGAAATTCTCGTTGGCGAAGTCCACTTGCCCCGTCAGCCGCCCGACGCCGTCGAGCTCCACATCAAAGGTGTCCCCTTGCGAGGCTGCATCCACGCCCAGCGCCTTCTTCAGCTGCACGAAGCCGTCCTGGACCTGCGAGGCCGCGGGACCCTGGATGTCCGTGAACACCACGGGCCGGCCGTCGAAGTATTCCAGGTACTGGCCCAGGGTGTGGAGGTAGAACTCGGTGTGCTTGCTGGCGCCGTCGTACTGCTCGTCCCAGTTGTCGGCGAAGATGCCGCTGTGCACGTAATGCAGCCTGGCCCGGCCGCCGTCGAGCGGTTCCAGGACGTGCTCCAGCTGGTTGAACCAGCCGTCCGGTCCGTCCATGCGCGACACCAGGTGCTGCGGATACTCCTCCACGGTTTTCACGGCCGGCCACTGGTCCGTGGGGAACATCCAGCAGGGCGTCCCGTTGGTGACGGCTTCCCAGACGCGCTCCGGGGTGCCGGGCAGCTCGGTGTCGTAAACAATCTCGAATTTCCGGTTGTCAGTCATTGTCCTGCTCCTGTTCCTTTTCCCCGGACGGGGTGGTTTGTTTTGGTTCTTTGAGTGCCGGGTGAAGCGCGACGACGATCCGGTGCTTCCGCCCGCCCGTCCCGCCGCCGTCGTGGTACTTGTCCACGAGCCGGGTAACCGCGACGCCGAGTTCTTCGGCGAACGCGGCCCGGTCCGCGGCGGTGCGGAAGGTGATTTCGCCGTCGATGGCGAACGTGGCGAGTTTCTGCCGTGCGGCCGCGGCCCCGGCAATCAGCTTCCCCACTTCCTGGACCATGCGCCCGGCGAGCGCCAGGAGCCAGAAGGCGGAGAACCGGTCCGCGAAACGGTGCGGATCCGGCGCCACGGAGGCCAGGGCCGCCGGCGAAATGAGATAGGAAGCGGCCGTGGCCTGAAGCACGCGCTCGGTGACGTTGCCCTTGCGGCGCTCCTCCACCAGCTCCACCAGGCCGTGCCGCTCCAGCGCCTTGAGATGGTAGTTCACCTTCTGCCGCGGCAGCCCTACTTTCGCGGCGAGCTGGGTGGCCGAGCCGGGCTCCGCAAGCTCCTGGAGGATGCGGGTCCGGATGGGGTCCAGTGAGGCTTCCGCCGCCGCCGGGTCCTCGATCACTTCGATGTCCAACATGGTTTAAGTATCGCCACCGACAATTTTATTTGTCAAGAACTTTTTTACCGTCGGTGCCGAGTTCGCCGGAACCGTGCGGGGTCGCCGGAATTTTCCGGCGATCCGGGCATGGTTCCGGCGAATTCGGCGCGCGGGGCCGGGCCGCGCGGGGCTGAGGCGCGCGGGGCCGAGAGGCGCGGGGCCGAGAGGCGCGAGAGGCCGAGCCGCGCGGGGGCAGAGCTGCCGGGCCGAGGGACACCGGGCGCCACCCCGGTAGAATGGACCGGTGATGCAATCCCCCCTCCCCGTGCGCGACGGCGTGAACGCGACCCGCCTGCGCCTCCCGGACGAGGGGCCGTGGGACACCGCAATGGACTACATGATGCACCGCTGGGGCCACATCGACCCGCAGGGCATCGAGGACCGGTTCGACGCCGGCGAGATTGTGGGCGAAGGCGGCATCCCCCTGGACAGGCGGACCAGGCTCGAGGACCACACCTTCATCTGGTACTACCGCACCCTCCCGCCGGAGACCCGCCTGCCCGTGGAGTTGAACATCCTGCACCAGGACGACCACATCCTGGTAGTGGACAAGCCTCATTTCCTGCCGACCACCCCGGGCGGCACTTACATCCAGGAGTCGGCCCTAGTGCGGCTCCGGAACCAGCTGAACCTCCCGGACCTGATCCCCATGCACCGTTTGGACCGGATGACGGCCGGCATCCTCCTGCTCTCCACCAACCCGGAGACCCGCGGCAGGTACCAGGTGCTGTTCGAGAAGCGCCAGGTCCAGAAGGAGTACGAGTGCGTGTCCGCCGCGGAACCGGCAGCGGGACATCCCGCCGTCGAGTTCCCCGTGGTGGTGCGGAACCGCATGACCAAGTCCCGCAGCTACCTGCTCGCCGAAGTCGTCGACGGCGAACCGAATGCGGAAACCCGGATCGACGTGATGAAAACGTACGACGCCGGCACTTCACCAGGTGCCCCGGAACGGCGGGCGCTGTACCGGCTTGAGCCGCACTCGGGAAAGACCCATCAGCTCAGGGTGCACATGGCGTCCCTCGGGTTGGGGATCGTGAACGATGCCTTCTACCCCGAACTGCTGGACAAGGCGCCGGACGACTACACCCGGCCGCTCCAGCTCCTGGCCCGCGGGATCCGTTTTGTCGACCCCATCACCCAGCAGCCGGTGGAGTACCGCAGCAGGCTCCAGCTCAGCGAAGCTCCTGCGTAGCCCCGGCCTGAGACTGGCGTAAGTAAGACATCACTGGCCCGCCCGAGGCGCAAAAATGAGGTACCTTGTGCCCATGGACCTCGCCAACGCTGACACCTGGGGCGCCGCGATCTATTTCTGGATCATCCCCATCGTCCTTGGCGACGCCATCTTCCCGCCGGTGCCCTCCGAAATGGTGGTGATCACGGGCGGAGCGTTGTCCGCCGAGGGCCGCGCCAACTTTCTGCTGGTGGGATTCCTTGCCGCACTGGCGTCGTGGATCGGCGACGTTGTGGTGTTCCAGCTGTTCAAGCGCCGCCTGAGCCATGTCCTGGACCGGTGGCGGTGGGGCCGTAAATTCCACCGCGGCATCCACGCGGCCATCGCCAAGGCGGGCCGGTCCACCACATACGGGGCCATCATCGGCGTGCGGTTCATTCCGGGCGGCCGGCTGGCGACGTCGGCCGCTGCCGGCATCGCCGACGTCACCACCCGCGCGTTCAGCTTCTGCGCCGCCGTGGGCGGAGTTCTCTGGGGCACCTGGCTCACGGGGCTCGGCTACTTCACGGGCTCCGCCACCAAGCTGCCGTTCTGGGCGAGCTCGCTGATCGGCGTCGCCGTCGGACTGGTGATCGGCGCGGTGGTGGGCATGATTGTCACCCGCCGCCGCGGCAGCCGGTCCCCGGTGGACGAGCCGGCCGACGACCCAAGCCCGGACGCAGCGCCTTCGGGCTAAACGGGAAACCAGGTCAGACGGGAGCCCAACGGCCGCGGCTGCGGCGGAGCACAAGAAGTGCACCGGTCACCGCAACGCGTTCGACGGCGTCGCGCATCATCGCTGCCGACTCCCGCGCCTGGTTGTTCTCCCCGGTGTACTCGGTTGCCTCCACCAGGAAGCGGAGGTTCAGTTCCGGCACTCCGCCGGCGATCTGCAACTGGTTGGACTCCACGTGGTGCCTTGTTCCGAGGGCTTCGACGGCGGCGGCCATCACGGCCTCGGGAGCGTTGCCAGGCTTCAGCCCGGTGATCTTAAGTCTTGTCTGGAACGAAGGCATGGAATCCACCCTAGCGTCAGCGCGAACGGGCAGATAACGCCCGCAGATCCTCGTCCGCAGGGCCTTATCTGCCCGTTCGCGCTAACCGTCCCGGGCATCGGACGAGTGGGACTATCCGGTGTTGCGGAGGCCGGCTGCTACGCCGTTGACGGTGATGAGCATGGCCCGCTGGAGGCGCTCATCGATCTCGGCCCCGGACATGCTTTCGCCCTCGGAACCTTCGGCCCGGATGCGGCGCATCAGTTCCACCTGAAGGTAGCTGATGGGATCCAGGTACTGGTCGCGGATCTCCAAGGAACGCTTAAGGGTTGGCTGAGCGTCGAGGAGCACGTGCTCGCCGGTGAGGTTCTGGATCTCCGTGACGGTGAGTTCGTATTCGTCCCGGATGGCCCGGAACAGGTGGTGCAGCTCTTTCGGGACCAGCGTGGAAACGTAGTAGCCGGCAATGTCCATGTCCGTCTTTGCCAGCGTCATTTCCACGTTGGACAGCACCGAGCGGAAAAAGTGCCAGCGCTCCATCATTTCCACAAGCTGATCCGTGTTGCCGGCTTCGCGGGCGGCCTTCAGACCGGAACCGACGCCGAACCAGCCCGGCACAATCTGCCGCGACTGGGTCCAGCCGAAGACCCACGGGATGGCGCGCAGCCCGCCCAGTCCTGCGCCCGAGTCCGGCCGCTTGGACGGACGCGAGCCGATGTTCAGGGAGCCGAGCTGTTCCACCGGGGTGGAGGCCATGAAGTAGGCCGGCAGATCCGGATCGTCAATGAGCGAGCGGTACCGGGCGAAGGCGGCATCGGAGATGGTCTCCATGACGTGGCCGTAGCGCTCGCGCTGGTCCTCGGAGGTGCGCGGGGTGCGGTGCAGTGCGGAACCCTGCATCACGGCAGCGAGCGAAAGCTCCAGGTTTTCGCGTGACAGCTCGGGCAGCGAGTACTTGTCCGAGATGACTTCGCCCTGCTCGGTGAACTTGATTTCACCTTCGAGGACACCGTTCGGCTGGGCCATGATCGCGTCGTAGGTGGGTCCGCCGCCGCGGCCCACGGAACCGCCGCGGCCGTGGAAGAGGCGCACCCGGACGCCGTGCTTGGCCGCGACGTCGCGCAGCTTCCGCTGGGTCTTGTGGATCTCCCACTGGCTGGTCATCACGCCGGATTCCTTGTTCGAGTCCGAGTAGCCAAGCATGATTTCCTGCACGTCGCCGCGCAGCCGGACGAGTTCCCGGTAGGACGGATCGGACAGCAGCTGGTCCACGATCTCCGCCGAAGCCCGCAGCTCCTCCACCGTTTCCAGCAGCGGCGCGAACCCGATCTTGGCGTACGGCGCCTCACCGAAGAGGCTGACCAGTCCTGCTTCGCGGGCCAGCACCGCAGCGGCCAGGACGTCGTCGGCCCCGCGGGTCATCGAAATGATGTACGTCTCGATGACGTCCGGGCCGTAGGTCTTCAGGGCGCGGCGGATCTCACGAAAGACGTCGTACGTGCCGTCAGCGACGCCGTCGAGCTTAATCGGGTGGCCGGACAGCGGACGGCGGGAGCCCAGTTCCGCCCCCAGCACTTCCAGGCGCTCGGCGCGGCTGAGTTCGGAGTACCGCACACCGGGGCCGCCAAGGCGGTCCATGAGCTGTCCGACGGCGTCATGGTGGTGGTCGGCGTGCTCGCGGATGTCCAGGGTGGCGAGGTGCAGCCCGAAGGAGGCGATGGCGCGGCGCACCCGTGCGAGGGCACCGTCGGCAGCCAGTCCGGCGTGGTGGTTGCGGAGCGAGTCCTCCAGCAGTCCAAGCTCGGCGAGGACGCCCGCGGTTGAGGTGTAGTCCCGGCCCGGCTCGTGTGAGGAGCCGGCCGCGACGCGCTTGGCCGTGTTGAGCAGCTTGGCCTTGATGCAGGTGAGCTTGAGCCGGTAGGGCTCCTGGGCGTTGAGTTCCAGCACCCGGCGGTCCAGGCCCGGCAGGTTTTTGAGGTCAGTGTCGATCGAGTCCAGCAGTTCCTGGTCCGCCCCGGCCAGTGCCGTGGAGTTGGACAGGATGGCGATGAGCTCGTCGATCATCGCGATGCTGATGCGGACAGCGTGCTGGTTCTGGATCTGGAGGATCTCGCGGGTGACAGCGGCGGTGACGTTGGGGTTGCCGTCGCGGTCGCCGCCGATCCAGGAGCCGAAGCGGAGGGGCGCCTTCTGCGACGGCAGCGTGACTCCGTGTTCGGCCAGCAGTTCGGAGAGGTCCGAGAGCATCTCCGGCATGGCGTCGGTGAGGATGCTGTTGAGGTAGTAGATGGCGTTGCGGGCCTCATCCACCGGGGTGGGCCGGACCTGGCGGAGCTCGTCCGTCTGCCACATCTGGTCGATCACTTCGGCGAGCTGACGGTCCTGGCGGCGGCGGGCCGAAGTGCCTTCCTCGGTGGAAACTGCCAGGACGTCGGAAAGCCGGCGGATCTTGTCCAGAACGGAGCGGCGGGACGCCTCGGTGGGGTGGGCCGTGAAGATGGGACGGACATCCAGTTCATTGACCACTTCCTGGAGCACTGCAGGTCCGGCCTGGCCGGAAATCTCTTCCACGGCCTTCGCCAGCCAGCCGTCCTTTTCCTGCCGGGTCCGCAGTCCGCGGACCCGGTGGACCTGTTCGGCGGCGTTGGCCAGGTGGAAGTAGAACGCAAAAGCGCGGACCAGGTCGGTGGCCTGGTCAATCGGCAGGGAGCCGAGAAGTTCGCGGACCTGGGCGACGACGTCGTGCGAGCTCCAGGGGCCGGTGGCATCCGCGCCGCCGCGGGCGGCTTCCTTGGATTCCTTGGTCAGGAGGCGGACCTGCTCCACGAGGTCGAGGAGCTCGGGCCCGTGCTGGCGGACCAGCGATTCGCCCAGCAGGGTGGAGACGCGACGGACGTCCGCCCGGAGTTCGGACGCAAGATCGCTGCTGGCATCGGGGCCCGCCGTGTCAGCGCCTGCTGCGAGATGGGAGCCTGGATTTACTGCAGTGTCAGCCATGGAAACTATCTTTCGAGGGTTCGGACTTGGCTCGTACACTGCGCTGGATACTGTGAGCCGGGTTACGTGTTCCTATGGGATGTTACCCGGCACTGTTGCGGCGTGGGAATTCGTCTCAGATAGTGTTCGTGCCCTTGACGTCCGCGGCGGCCCCTGCTTTATTAGGCGCCGCCGCGGGGGGGGGGGGGGGCG
>NZ_JBWKYC010000004.1:0-206235 GCF_059423525.1 Arthrobacter sp. GW460-12-1-14-TSB2 | reverse complement strand
TACGGCCCCGCCGCGGGCGGCCGTGCCGCCCTGATGGTGATTTTCCCGGTGTAGGCCTCGTTGTGGTCGGGGCCCTTCCCGGACTGCGTGGACTCGTGCCGCCGCTGTTTCAGCTCTTCCCTGGCGGCAGCAGATTCCGTGCGGGTGGGGACGCCCGTGGCGTCAAAGATGCCCAGGACGCTTCCCAGCGATCCCGTTGCCCCCTTGGCGTTTCCGCGACGCTTCAAGACGGACATTCCCGCCACGGTGAACCCGGCGATTAGCGCGAGGCAGGCCACCACGGTGAGCAGCGCGTCCATGCCTCGCCCCGGCTCAGCGTGCGATCTTGAAATTGAAGTTTGCGGTCCCCAGCGCGCCCCAGAGCCGGATCCAGACTGGCAGGAGCATCTCGGTGCCGCGTGCCGTGGTGATGTCGCCCAGGTCAATCACGTCCTGGTGCCCAAGGCTCTTGAGGAGCGTGACCACTTCATGCTTGGCGTCCGCATCGTTGCCCGAGACGAACACGGAGTGGTCGCCGCCCGCCGCGCGGCCGGGATCAACCATCAGACTTGCGTTCATCGTGTTGAGGGTCTTGACCACTTTGGCTTCGGGGAACTTCCGCTGGATCTGCTCCCCCAGGCTGTCCGTGTTGACCGGGTTGAGCGTCGGCGGCATGCCATGGGAGAAATCAAGGGGATTCGAGATGTCCAAGAGAATCTTGCCGGCAAGATTTTCCGCACCCGCGGCAGAGAGCGCAGCGATGGAACTTGCACCTTCAGTTGCGTTGATTACCAGCTCCGCGCCTGCAGCCACATCGGCGTACGCGGCCAGGTGGACGTGAGGGTGCTCCTGGAGCCACGTGCCGAAGGGAGCCGCACCCATGGCGTCCGGCTCCGTGCGGGCAAGGGTCGCCTTCGGGTCGCGGGTTCCGATGACGATTTCATGGCCGAGACTTGCCAGCGCTCCGGCCATGGTCCGGCCAACGGTCCCGGTTCCTAGTACAGCAATTTGCATGGCGTTCTCATCCTCTGGGCGTTGGTTAGGTTCTTGGGGTAGACAGGTTCGTCTACCCGTGGGCTTGACGGTATCAGGCCGATCCGAGCACCGCAAGGGATCGGCTGAAGGCAAAGTGGTAACGACTGACAATTATTGAAATCTGTCAGCTGATTCTTGTAAGCTCGCTTTATGACCACTTCCATGCAAGCTTTCCGCCGCACCCTCGGCTCCGCCGGACCCGCCACGGCGCCCATCGGGCTGGGCCTCATGGGCATGTCCGACCTCTATGGACCCGCGGACGACGCGGAGAGCGTCGCCACAATTCAGGCTGCCCTCGACGCCGGCGTCACCCTGCTGGACACGGGCGACTTTTACGGCATGGGGCACAACGAGCTCCTGCTGCGCGACGCCATCCGCGGCCGGCGCCGCGAAGACGTGCAGATCAGCGTCAAGTTCGGCGTCCTGCGGGACGCGCGCGGGGGATGGAACGGCGTCGACACCCGGCCGGCAGCCATCAAGAACTTCCTCGCCTACTCCCTGCGCCGCCTCGGCACCGACTACGTCGACATCTACCGGCCGGCCCGCCTCGATCCCGCCGTCCCCGTCGAAGAAACCATGGGCGCGCTGGCCGAGCTCGTGAAACAGGGCCTCATCCGCCACATCGGGCTATCGGAGGTGGGGGCTGAAACGCTGCGCCGGGCGCACGCCGTGCACCCGGTCTCAGACCTGCAGATCGAATACTCGCTGATTTCCCGCGGCCTCGAAAAAGAGATCCTGCCCGCAGCCCGTGAACTGGGAGTCGGAATCACCGCCTACGGTGTCCTGTCCCGCGGCCTCGTCTCTGGCCACTGGCCCGCCCAGGCCGAGGGCGACCGCCGGGACTTCCGCGCCCATCTCCCCCGGTTCTCCGGCGAAAACCTGCAGCGCAACCTCGAGCTCGTCGAGCGGCTGCGCCTCATTGCCGACAGCAAGGACGCCACCGTGGCCCAGGTGGCCATCGCCTGGGTGCTGTCGCGCGGTGAGGACATCGTCCCCCTGGTGGGCGCCCGCCGACGCGACCGGCTGGCCGAGTCCCTCGGAGCCGCCTCGCTGACCCTCTCCAGCCAGGATCTCGCCGACATCGAAGCGGCCGTTCCGGCTGACGCCGCCGCCGGTACACGCTACGACGCGGGCCAGATGGCCATGCTCGACAGCGAGCGGAAGTGAGCCCTGCCGCCGTCGTACTGACGGAAGAGCGCATCCTGGACGCCGCCGAGGACGTCCTTCGCCGCTTCGGCCTGGCAAAGGCCACAGTGGTGGACGTTGCCAAGGTCCTTCGCGTGAGCCACGGCAGCGTCTACCGGCACTTCCCCACGAAAGTTGCGCTCCGGGACGCGGTGGCAAGGAGGTGGCTTGACCGGATCATCGAACCCCTGGATCCGTCGCTGGACACCGCCGGCCCCGCGTCCGAGCGGCTCCTTCGCTGGCTTCAGCGGCTCGCGGCCATCAAACAAGGCATGGCATTGGAAGACCCCGAGCTGTTCGGGACCTTCAGCCAACTGACCGCTGAGGCCAGGGAAGTGGTGGCCGCCCATGTGAACCACCTCGCCGCACAGCTGACCGAAATCATCGCGGACGGCATCGAAAACGGCGAGTTCGCCCGGACGGAGGCGGTCACTGCCGGCCGCACCGTCCTGTATGCCACTGCCCGGTTTCACCACCCGCTGCACGCCGCGGAGTGGGCGGATCCGGCGATCCATGACGATCTGACGGAAGTGTGGAAGCTGCTGGTGAACGGTCTGGACGCCCGCCCCTGACCTGCGCGGGCGGGTTGGCCTACCAGCCGCGCGGGCGCCCGCCCCAGGCCCCGGGCGGGTTGGCCTACCAGCCGCGCGGGCCCCGCCTGAGACAGACTTGTCTGTGTACCATTGACGTATGACGACGCGAGCAGCCTCCGCACCGCAGGCTGTCCGAACTTCCGCCGGCCCCGCCAGGGAGAAGATCCTGGCAACCGCCTTCAGGTTGTTCTACGCGCACGGCCTGCGCGCCGCCGGCATTGACACCATCATCGCCGAGTCCGGGATCTCCAAGGCCACGTTTTACAAGTACTTTCCGGCGAAGGACGAATTGATCCTGGCCTACCTGGACAGGGTCGACGCCATCTGGACCGGCCAGCTCCACGCTGCTGCGGAGGCCGCAGGACCGGACCCGGCGGCACAGCTCGTTGGGCTGTTCGATGCCCTGACCTCTGCCTGCCGCCGTGACGGCTACCGGGGCTGCGCTTTCATCAACGCAGCGGCCGAGTCGGCATCGGGAACCCCCGTTCACGAACGCACGGTTGCGCATAAGAGGGCTGTGCTGGCGTGGATGCAGGGGCTCGCTGCCGAGGCGGGCGCCGCGCGTCCGGACCGGCTCGCACGCAGCCTGTCGCTGATCCTCGACGGCGGCCTGGCCAGCGGTGTGCTCGACGGTGACCCGGAGGCCGCCGAGACAGCCAGGGATGCTGCCTCCCGGCTGATCGCTGCAAGCTTGGGCGCCGCGGAGTAAGGTTGCCGCGACGGCCGCCCCACCTTGGAGGAACAATGAACACTGCCCCTGATGCCATCGTGGAACGCTGGAACCGGTTCCGCGCCAACCGCAACAAAGCATTGGCCGGTGACTACGGCTGGTTGACGCTCACGTCGTTCCAGTGGCTGGAAACCCAGCCCGCCGCCGTCGACCTCGCCCCGGGACTCTGGTCAACGGACGGCACGACGGCGTTCCTCACCGCGGGGTCGGCGGACGGGCTGACGCTGGTGGACTCCGGGCAGCCGGTGGACGGCACCATTTCCGCCGTACTGGCGGACGAGGAGTCGCTGATGTGGGTTCAGTTCGGCGGCCACGACGGCAAGCAGGTGGTGGTGGAACTGGCCATGCGGGCGGACAAGTACGCCATCCGCACCAGGGATTCGAAGTCGCCGGTGTTTACCGAGTTCGACGGCGTGCCCACCTTTGAGTACCGCCCCGACCTGGTGATCGAAGCAAGTTTCCGCGCCTATCCGGAGCCCGTGGACGTCCCGATCGGCACAGCGAATCCGCTGGTGGACGGCGTGCACCGGACCGTGGGCGAACTGGTGTTCCGGCTGCCCGGCAAGGACCACGAGTTCCACCTGCAGGCCGAAGAAGAAAAGCTCGGCGCCCTGACCGTCACGTTCCACGATGAGACCAACGGCGATTCAACGGACGACTGGCGCAAGGTGTCCACTGCGAAGCCGAGGCCGGACGGATCAGTGGTCCTCGACTTCAACCGCGCCATCAACTACCCGAGCGCCTTCACGCCTTACGGGACCTGCCCCATGCCGGTGAAGAACAACAGCCTGGACTACCGGATCGAAGCCGGCGAGAAGGACCCGATGATCGCCGACTGAGCGCGAACGGACACTTAAGCCCCCACGGTGAGGGGCCTCAAGTGTCCGTTCGCGCTCAAGGTTCACACTCGGGTGAGGGGCCTCAAGTGTCCGTTCGCGCTCCAGGCTCAGACGATCGCGGATACTCCGGTGACGGCGCGGCCCACGATCAGCGTGTTGATCTCGAACGACCCCTCATAGGTGTAAATGGCCTCGGCGTCGGCGAAGATCTTGGCCATCCGGAAGTCCGACACAATCCCGTTGCCGCCCAGGATGGACCTCCCCATGGCCACGGTTTCGCGCATCCGGGCACTCGTGTACGACTTCGCCAGCGCCACCTGGGCCATGTCCGCCTTGCCCTCCTGCTGCAGCTGCGCGATCCGGACCATCATGCCCATGCTGGCCACGGCATTTCCCAGCATGGTCACCAGCTGCTGCTGGATCAGCTGGAATTTGGCCAGCGGACGCCCGAACTGCTGGCGTTCGACGGCGTGCTGCCGGGCGACGTCGAACGCCGCCAGCTGCTGGCCCACCGCCTGCCACGCCACCATGATCCGGGACCCCCGGAGCAGTTCGTTGGTGTCCTCGAAGCTTCCGATGCCGGCGAAGCGGTCTGCCTCCGCCACCCGCACATCCCGGAAGACAATGTCCGCGTTCTGCACCGTGCGCAGGGCAATCTTGTTCTCGATCCGGCTTCGGCCCACCCCGGGCAGCGTCGCGTCCACGATGAATCCCCGGATGGCGCCGTCGGCCTCGTCCCGCGCCCAGACGAGCATGTAGTCGCAGAACGTCCCGTTGCCGATCCAGCGTTTGGCCCCGTTGAGGACCCAGACGTCGCCGCCGCCGTCGGCAGTCCCCGTCGGGCCGGACACGCGGCGCGCCCGTGTTTCCATTCCGCCGGCCACGTCGGAGCCGTGCTCCGGCTCGGTCAGCGCGAAGGCGCCGGTGGTGCGGAGGTTGGCGGCGTCGTCGAGCAGGCGGGCCTTCTGCTCGTCGGAGCCGAATCCGTACAGCGACTCCACGAAGAGGTCATGGTGCACCAGGAAGAATGTGGCGATGGACGTGTCCACCCGGGTGATCTCGGCGATCACCAGGCCCGCGAACAGGTGGCTGTAGCCGCGCTGGGCCGGTGCGCTCAGTTCCAGGGCCGCCAGCTTGGGCAGGATATGGGCGGGGAATTCGGCGTTGTTCCACCATTCTGTGGCGAACGGCGCGATCTCGGCGGCCAGGAATTCCCGCAGCTCCTGCAGTTTTTGCCGTTCGCGTTCGCTAAGCAGCGATTCGAACCCGAAGAAGTCGGCGGTAGGCAGAGAATCCACAGCGTTCGCAGCCGGGTCCGGCATCCCCGGAATTGCCGCCGGCATCACTTCGGCCCCATCCGGATGGCGCCGTCGAGGCGGATGGTCTCGCCGTTGAGCATGGCGTTGTCCACGATGTGCGCGGCCAGGCTGGCGTATTCGGCGGGGCGGCCGAGCCGTGAGGGGTGCGGAACCTGCTGTCCCAGCGAATCCTGGGCGTCCTGCGGCAGTCCGGCCATCATGGGCGTCTCGAAGATGCCCGGCGCGATGGTGACCACGCGGATCAGGGAACGGGCCAGTTCGCGGGCAATCGGCAGGGTCATTGCCGCCACGGCCCCTTTGGAGGCGGCGTAGGCGGGCTGGCCGATCTGGCCGTCGAACGCGGCCACGGAGGCGGTGTTGATGATGACGCCGCGCTCCGGGCCGCCGAGTTCGGTCGAGACGGGCTCGGTGGCGGCCATGGCAGCGGCCGCCAGGCGGATCACGTTGAAGGTGCCCACCAGGTTGATCTGGATGACGCGGTTGAAGGTCTCCAGCGGCAGCACACCATCGCGGCCCAGGACCTTCCCCGGCGTGGCGATGCCCGCGCAGTTCACCACTATGCGCAGCGGCCCCAGGGCGACGGCGGCGTCGACGGCGGCCTGCACCTGGTCCTCGCTGGTTACGTCGGCAGGAACAAAAACAGCGGTTCCGCCGGCAGCGGCCCCGGCACCACCCGACGCACCTGCCTCGGTTCCGGCGCCGCCGAGGCCGTTCAGCTCGGCCGCGAACTCCTCGCCCCGCGAGGAGGGCAGGTCCACCAGCACCACGGAGGCCCCGGCGTCGAACAGACGCCGTGCCGTCGCGGCGCCCAGCCCGGAGGCCCCGCCCGTAATGAGCGCGACAGTACCTTTGATGTCCATGCATCCTCCTTGATGTGGAACCGGAACCCCGGTGTAACGCTAGTTAATGAATGTTAACTGGAATAGGAGCAAACCGCACACCCGCCCGCCGCCCCGGACGCGCCCCGGACGGCCATCCCGGCTGCGCCCTGTCCGGACTCCGGGCTACGCTGGCACCATGATCTCCCCGGACGCCGCCACCCCCGCGGACTGGCCTGTCCGCGCCGACGAGGCCGCCCGGTCCGTCACCAGGATGTTCGGGCAACGGCTGTTCTTCCTCCCCGGAACGCATATCGCGGCCATTGAACGGCCGTCCGGCAGGCTGAAGAACCTGAGGCGCCCCTGGCACTACTGGTGGCAGGCCCACTACGTGGACTGCCTGGTGGACGCCGGCCGCCGGGAGCTGGCGAAAGGCGCAAGGTTCGACGGCGGGAGCCGGCCCAGCGCCGGACGGCTGGCCTCGCAGCTGGTCACCGGCATCCGGCTGCGCAACTTCCTGACCGTGGTCAACAACTACTACGACGACATGGCCTGGCTCGCACTATCCACCCTCCGGCTTGCGAACCTGGCCGAGCAGACGCGGAAGCCGGGCGCCCGCCGCCACGCCCGGATCCGGAAAAGCCTCACGCTGCAGTTCGATTCCGCGTCCACGGACGACCTGGGCGGCGGCACCTTCTGGAGTACCAAACGGGACTTCAAGAACACACCTGCCACGGCGCCGGTAGCGCTCTACTATGCCCGCACCGGGAATACGGCCAAGGCGCAGGCCTTGGTGGACTGGCTCCACACCAAGCTGTTCGACCCCGCCCAGGGCATGTACCAGGACGGCCTGCGGATCGGACCCGACGGCAAGGTGGTGCTGGAAGCCGCCATATACACCTACAACCAGGGTCCCGTCCTGGGTGCGCTATTGGAGCTCGGCGGCCAGCCTAACCTTGACCGGGCGGCCAGCCTGGTGGATGCCGTGTCCCGCAACCTGACGCGCCCCGCCATCCTGGCTTCCGGCAAGACTGCCGCTGTGCTCCGCTGTGACGGAACGGGCGACGGCGGCCTGTTCACCGGGATCCTGGCGCGGTACCTTGCGCTGGCGGCAGTGGACGGACGGCTCTCCGACCGGACGAGGGCCGTCGCGGCAGCTCTGGTCATCGAAACCGCGCAGGCACTCTGGGAGGGGCGCCGCACCGTGGGAACCGACGAGCCTCTGGCGCGGGACGGTGCGCACCTCGTGTTCCCGGTATATCCCGAGACGCCGGCGAGCGGCTCGTATCCGGCCGGTGCCGCCGTCGAACTTTCCACCCAGCTCCAGGCCTGGATGGTGCTGGAGGCCGCCGCCGCAGTGTGGGCCATCCAGAATTAAGTCACGTAAAAGTTCCGTAATTGATGTGATCCTGATCACTTAAGGCCGCTTCGACTTGGTCTCTTAGGTTTGGCTAACCTACAGTTTTTGGCAGTGAGCATGCCCTAACTTCCCCCTCACGCGGACTCCGGTCCACCAAGACTTTTTTCCAGAAAGAAGCCCCCAATGAAGATCCGCACCAACGCGCTGGCAGGAATCGCACTCGCCGCCACCGCAGCCCTCGGCCTGGCCGCCTGCGGCTCCGGAAGCTCCACCCCCGCCGCCAGCACGGCGGCAGCGGACGGCAAGGCTGCCGGCGAAATCACCGTCTACAACGCCCAGCACGAAAGCCTCACCAAGGAATGGATCGACGCTTTCACCGCAGAAACCGGCGTCAAGGTTACGCTGCGCCAGGGCTCGGACACCGAAATGTCCAACCAGATCATCCAGGAAGGCGCAGCCTCCCCGGCCGACGTGTTCCTGACGGAAAACTCGCCCGCAATGGCGCAGGTTGAGAACGCCGGACTCTTCGCGGACGTGGACAAGGCCACCGTTGACCAGGTGCCCGCCGCTTTCCGCCCCTCCACCAACAAATGGACCGGCATCGCAGCCCGCTCCACCGTGCTGGTCTACGACAAGGCCAAGCTGAGCGAGGCCCAGCTGCCCAAGTCCATGCTGGACCTGGCCAAGCCGGAGTGGAAGGGCAAGTGGGCCGCTTCACCGTCCGGCGCCGACTTCCAGGCCATCGTTTCCGCGCTGCTTGAGCTCAAGGGCGAAGCCGCGGCCGAGGAATGGCTCAAGGGCATGAAGGAAAACTTCAAGGCCTACAAGGGCAACAGCACGGCAATGAAGGCTGTCAACGCCGGCGAAGTCGACGCCGCCCTGATCTACCACTACTACTACTACGGCGACCAGGCCAAGACCGGCGAGAACTCCAAGAACGTCACCCCGTACTACTTCAAGAACCAGGACCCGGGCGCGTTCGTCTCCGTGTCCGGCGGCGGCGTGCTGAACTCCTCCAAGAACGCAGCGGCGGCGCAGGCCTTCCTGAAGTTCATCACCGGCAAGAAGGGCCAGGAGGTCCTGCAGAAGGGCACCTCCTTCGAGTACGCCATCGCCTCCGATGTCCCGGCCAACGACAAGCTGGTTCCGCTGACCGAACTGCAGGCGCCCACCGTTGACCCGGCCAAGCTCAATTCCGAAAAGGTTACCGAGCTGATGACCAAGGCAGGACTCCTGTAAATCAGTGCCAACTGACCTAGCGGCACCGGACACTTCCGGAAGCACGACGACGGCGGGTAGGGGCAAGCGCCCCCGCCCGCCTTTCGGCGTTTCCGCAGTATCCGTCATCGCCGTCCTCATTGCCCTGTTTTCCCTGATCCCGCTGGGGTACGTCATCGTGATGACGGCCGCCACGGGGTGGGACACCGCCGTCGCGCTGATCTTCCGTGAGCGCGTCGGTGAGCTTCTCCTCAACACCGTGCTGCTGATGGCCATCACCGTGCCGCTCTGCGTGGTCCTGGGCGTGGGCGGCGCCTGGCTGGTGGAACGGACCACACTGCGCGGGCACAAATGGTGGGCCGTCCTGCTCGCCGCGCCGCTGGCCATCCCGGCCTTCGTCAACAGCTACGCCTGGGTCTCCGCGGTGCCCTCAATGGGCGGTCTCTGGTCCGGTGTGCTGATCGCCACGCTGTCCTACTTCCCCCTGGTCTACATCCCGGCCGCCGCGACACTGAGCCGCCTGGACCCGGCCATCGAACAGTCCGCCGCATCGCTGGGCCTGGGCGCGTGGCGCACCTTCTTCCGGGTGGTCCTCCCCCAGCTCCGCATCGCCATGACCGGCGGGGCGCTGCTGGTCTCGCTGCACCTGCTGGCCGAATACGGCGCGTTCGCGATGATCCGCTTCGACACCTTCACCACCGCGATCATGGTGCAGTACCAGTCCACGTTCAACGGCACCGCCGGGAACATGCTGGCCAGCGTGCTCGTGTTCTTCTGCCTCATCCTGCTCCTGGTTGAGGTGCGAAGCCGCGGCACCGCACGCTACGCGCGGGTGGGGTCCGGTGCGCAGGCCAGGGCGCTGCGCCTGCCGCTGCACGCCTACCAGGTTCCGTCCCAGCTCTTCCTGACCGCCCTAACCGCCCTGGCGTTCGGCCTTCCGCTGATGTTCGTGCTGCGCTGGATCGTCGCGGGCGGGGCGGACATCTGGGTGGCCGACGAATTCCTTCCCGCCCTGCTGCAGACCATGGGCTACGGCCTGACCGGTGCAGCGGCCACCACCGTGGTGGCATTCCCCATGGCCTACCTTGCTGTCCGGCACCCGAGCTGGTTCAGCAAGGCACTGGAACTGTCCAACTACATCACCAGTTCCATGCCGGGCATCGTGGTGGGCCTGGCCTTCGTGACCGTCAGCATCAGGGTTGCCCCGGGCTTCTACCAGACCACGGTGCTGCTGATCGCGGCCTATGTGCTGCTCTTCCTGCCGCGCGCACTGGTGAACATCCGGGCCGGGCTGGCCCAGGCGCCCAAGGAACTCGACGAAGCCGCCCAGGCGCTGGGCAAACCGCCGCTGGTCTCCTTCATCCGCGTCACGCTGCGGCTCACGGCGCCCGCAGCGGCGGGCGGCGCTGCACTCGTGTTCCTTGCCATCGTCAACGAACTCACCGCCACCCTGCTGCTCTCCCCCAACGGCACCCGCACCCTTGCCACCGAATTCTGGAGCAAGAGCAGCGAGATCGACTACGCCGGCGCGGCACCGTATGCGCTGTTGATGATCCTCATCTCCGCCCCCATGACCTACCTCCTCTTCCAGCAGTCCAAGAAAGTGGCCGGACAGTGACCGATTCCTACACTTCCCGCGATGCCCCCTCCAGGCTTCCGGAACCGCGGATCGCCGCGTCCGTGGCGCCCAGCACCAACAGCCACCTGGAGATCGAGTCCGTCACCAAGAACTTCGGTTCACAGGCGGTCCTCAAGGGCGTCAACCTGTCCGTGGCCAAGGGCGGAACCACTGCGATCGTCGGCCCCTCCGGCTCCGGCAAGACGACCTTGCTGCGCCTGATCGCCGGCTTCGAGCATCCCGATACCGGCAGCATTTCGCTCAACGGCGCCAAGGTGGCCGGCGAGGGCTTCTGGGTGCCGGCGCACAAGCGCCATGTCGGCTACGTCGCCCAGGACGGCGCCCTGTTCCCGCACCTCACGGTGGGCCAGAATGTCTCCTTCGGCCTCAGTGCCAGCCACCTTTCCGGCGGGCGGCGCGAGGTCGCGGCCCGGGTGGGCGAGCTCCTGGAGATGGTCTCCCTCGATCCGTCCATGGCCAAGCGCCGGCCGCACCAGCTCTCCGGCGGTCAGCAGCAGCGGGTGGCACTGGCCCGGGCCCTGGCCCGCGAGCCGGAGCTGATGCTGCTGGACGAGCCCTTCTCCGCGCTGGACGCGGGCCTCCGCGTTGCCACCCGCCGCGCGGTGGCCAAGGTCCTCAGCGAAGCCGGCGTGACCACCATCCTTGTCACGCACGACCAGGCCGAGGCGCTCTCCTTCGCGGACCAGGTGGCCGTGATGCGCGGCGGCAGGCTGGCCCAGATCGGCAACCCCTTCGTGGTCTACACCCGCCCCGCGGACCGGGCAACGGCGGAGTTCCTGGGCGACGCCGTCATCCTGGACGCCTGGATGGAGGGTTCGCTGGCCACGTGTTCGCTGGGCGGCATCCCGGTGCGCAGGCCCCCGGCCCAGGGACGCGTGCAGCTCATGCTGCGGCCCGAGCAGATCCGCATCGCGGAGGACGGCCCCATCCGCGGCGTGGTGGTTGATACGGACTATTTCGGCCCGGAAACAACCGTGCGCCTGAAACTGGCCGTGCCGCCGGAGCTGGCAGCCGGCGCTGTCCCGGACCACCGGTTCCCGGGCGGCGGCGAAGTGATCACCATCCGGCACTGGAACGCCTCCATCGCGCGGCCGGGCATGGAGCTCTGCCTGCGCGTGGTGGGCGAGGCCGTGGCCTTCCCCATGGACGAGGACGCCAGCGCCTGACGCTTGCTACTCCGCGGGGCGCCCGCCCGCACGGGCGTTTACTCCGCGGGGCGCTTCTTCTGCGGGTACGGGGTTTCGCCGCGTGCCAGCATCTCGACGAATCCTGCGATCTTGCGTTCCCTGGTGGCCGCCTGCTTGACCGAGTTGGTGCGGTAAATCAGGGCGAAGCGGTTCACCGACGTCAGCACATCGAACATGGCCTGCGCCCGCGGTTCGGCGGCGATGGCAGCCGCCAGGTCCGCCGGCACTTCGGCGGAGGCCGCCCCGGAATACGCCACCTCCCAGCGTCCGTCCGCTTTTGCGGCTTCGACGGCGGCCCGGCCGGCCGCGGTCATCCTGCCCGCTGCCTCGAGCTTTTCGATGCGGTCAACGTTCCGGGCCGACCATACGCTCTTGGGGCCGCGGCGCGTCATCCGCTGGAAGGAGCTGTCGTCGTCCCGCCTTCTGCCCTGGCCGTCGATCCACCCGAAGCACAGCGCCTCCTGCAGCGCGGCCTCGTAGTCCAGCTCGGTGGTGTTGCCACCCTTCTTGTGCAGCACCAGCCAGACGCCAGGGCTGGTGGTGTGGTGCTGTTCCAGCCAGCTGCGCCATTCGGCGGCGTCCTTCACCAGCAGTTCTTCAAGTTCGATGGCCATGGCACCATTCTGCTACCCGGCATTACTTAATCAAGGCGTGGCATCATGGCAGTGTCGCCGTCAAAGTCATCGCAAAGCGAGCCCAGGAGTGTCCCATGCTGCGTGTCCGACCCGTCCATTTCACCTCCCGCCCGGACCAGTGGGAGCAGCTCCTCACGGAGCTGGGAATGGTGAAGACCGTTGATGACGGTCCCTGGAAGGAGTACGACGCCGGTTCGGGCCGCCTGGCGCTGCATTCCGCCGAAGCCGGTTCCGCCGAAGACGGCACGACGGCGTTCGGCGTCGAAGTGGGCGACCTCGCCGAATTCGCCCGGCGGACCAACCTGGCCTCCGTGGAGGACGGGACCACACCGGCCGAACTGGTCGACGCGGACCACGGGGCCTCCTGCCGGATCACCGGCGAGGACGGTTTCAGCTTCTTCGCGGACAAAGCCGCCCACGGCGCCCAGTGCGCGGACGCCGATCCGGGACTCGCCGTCGTCGAAGTCTGGTTCACGCCGGACGCCGCTGCCGCGGCACAGACCCTGCGGAACATGGGCGCCCGGCTCCGGCCGGTGCCGGATGACGACGAAACCGCGGATTTCACCGCCAAGAACGGCGGCGTGCTGATGGTGCGCCCCGTGGACGGCGCCGCCCGGCCCGGGCTGGGCTTTGAGTACACGGGCGAGCTCACGGCCCTGCGGGACCGGCTGGCCGAAGCGGGCATCAACGTGACCATCACGGAGGAAGCGTTCGGGCGGACCCTGCATGTGGCCAGCCCCGACGCGGCAGGCCGGGACGTCCCGGCGCTCTGGGTGTCTTCGCGGCACTGAATCCCCCGATGCCGGCGCTCCGCTCAGTCCTCCAGGGCGCCGTCGCAGAGACGGGCGACCACCTCGGTGAGCATGGTGAGGCCGGCCACGATGTCCTCGTCGGTGGTGTATTCGTGTTCGTTGTGTGAAATGCCGTCCACGCTGGGCACGAAGAGCATCACGGTGGGGACGATGTCCTTCATGTTGGTGGAATCATGCCCGGCCAGGGTCATCACCGGCTTGTTCGCCAGGCCGAGGTCGGCGGCCACCTTCGCTGCCAGTTCCACGCCTTCGGGCTGGTACGGGGTGACCGGCCAGGAGTGGGAATGGCCGCGTTCCACGGTGACGTTCGCCAGCTGCTCGATCTCGGCGATCCGCTGGTGCAGCAGGGCATCGGCCTCAGCCAGTACTGCTTCGTCGGCGCTGCGCAGGTCCAGCAGCAGGTTCACGCGGGACGGCACCACCACCGGCGAGTTGGGGTAGACGGTCAGCTGCCCCACGGAGGTGTGCAGCACGCCGGGGAAGCGGTCGGCCAGCTCCCGGGCGGCCACCACCATCATGGAGGCACCCAGCAGGGCGTCCTTCCTGTCCGCGATCACGGTGGAGCCGGTGTGGGCCTGCTCGCCGTTCACCACGAATTCGTACTTGTTGGCGGCCCAGTTGGAGTGGACCAGGCCGATGGTAACGCCTTCCCGCTCCATGCTCCGGCCCTGCTCGATGTGGATTTCGGCGCAGAAGGCGGCCTGCGGTCCCTCATACTCCCCGCGGCAGCCGATGGCGTCCAGAGCATCGCGGACCGAGATACCGGCGGCATCGGTAGTGGCCAGCGCCGTCTCCAGCTCCAGCTTCCCGGTGTACACCGAGGAACCCATCATGGAGGGCTTGAACCGCGAGCCCTCCTCGTTGAACCAGTTGACCACCGCAATGTTGAAGCGGGGCTGGCCGTCAGGGCCGGAAGCGTTCCACTTCTCCACGAGGCGGAAGGCGGCGTGGGCTGCCGCCAGCACCCCGTAGGCGCCGTCGTAGCGTCCGGCGGTGGGCTGCGAGTCCATGTGCGAGCCCACCACTACGTAGGCGGCACCCGCCACCGCCTCGTAGAGGCCCCACTGGTTGCCGGCGTGGTCGAACCTCACCGTGAAACCCCTTGCCTCCAGCAGGCCCGTGAGCCACTGCCGCTGCTGGCCGTCCGGGACGGAGCCGGCCTGCCGGTCCACGCCGCCGTTCGGGGTGGCTCCGAATTCGCTCATGGTGTAGAAGTCCCGGACGAAAGCGGTATCACGGGCGCTGAGGATTGTTGTTGCGGTCACGGAGTTCCCCTATGAACGGTTGGTGGCTGGACGGATGAAGGTACTGCCGGCGGAGGTGTTGCGGGCTGACTCCCCTACGCGGTCCGCACCCGGGAAGCGGCCTCGCCCGTAGGTGAAGGAGCCGCCGACTGCGGTGGCCAGGACCCGGAGGGCCGCGATGTCCGGGGCGGTGAGCGGCGAGCCGTTCAGGACCGTGAAGTCAGCCAGCTTGCCGGCCCTCAGGGTGCCTTTGAGGTGCGACAGGCCGGTGGCCGCCGCGGCTCCGGTGGTGTACGCCGCCAATGCCTGACGGGGGCTCAGTCGCTCGTCCGGGTTGCCGAAAACGGCCCCTGAGGATGTGCGGCGGTCCACGAATGCCTGCATTCCCCGGAGCACGTTGCCGTCCGCGACGGGACGGTCCGAGCTTCCCGCGAGGGTCACGCCGGCGTCCGTGAACGACGCCGCGCGGTAGGCCCAGCCCAGCCGTTCCGGTCCCAGCGAGGCGGTCATGCCGTCGCCGCCCTCCGCGAAGAAGCTGGCCTGCGGGGTCACCGCGATTCCTGCGTCCGCGAGCCGCTGCACCTGGTCCGGCCTGGTGACGGAAGCGTGCTCGATCCGGTTGGGCAGCACGCGCGGCCCGTATTTGCCGGCGCAGTCCGTGATGATGCTGATCGCCAGGTCCACGGCCCGGTCCCCGATGGCGTGCGCAGCGATGGACCAGCCCGCCGCGTAGGCCGCCTCAATCCTGTTCCGCAGCGCCTCCGGGTCGGCCTGGAAATACCCGGTGTTGCCGCTGTTGTCCGTGTGGCCGTGGCTGCAGTAGTCCTCGCTGACGGCCGCGGTTTCACCCAGCAGCGAGCCGTCCAGGAACACCTTGGCCGGGCCGAGGGAAAGGTAGTCATTCCCGAAACCGCTAGCCATGCCCAGGTCAAGGCCGACAGCTCCGGCGGCTGCCGGCCCCGGCCCGGCGGCTACAGCTCCAAGAGTCCCGTGTCCGTCCAGCGGATGGAGAACGTCAAGGACCGGCATGAGCTGGGCCCGGGCGTGGAGCCTGCCGTGGGCCGCAGCGCGCTGGTAGGCGGCCAGTTCCACCGGGCTGTGGCCGATCCAGCCGCCGCCGATCCCCGCTTCGGTGAAACTGGTGATGCCTTCCGAGGCGTAGTGCTGTGTGGCACGGTCCAGTGCATCCTCGATGGCTTCGAGGGAATACGGCAGGATCAACTCCTGGATCAGCCGCTGCGCCGTCTCCTGGACCAGGCCCGTGGGCCGGCCGTGGGCGTCGCGGACTATCACGCCGCCGTCGGGATCCGGGAACGACGCCGATTCGGCGCCTGCCAGCCGCAGCGCGGCCGTGTTCACCACGGCCATATGGCCGGAGTTGTGCCGGATGAACAGCGGCCGGTTTCCAGTGATCCGGTCCAACACGGCAATGTCCGGGAACCCGCCGCCGTGCTGCGTCTGGCTGAACCCGGTGGCCATGAGCCAGCCGGACGCGCCGACGGCCATGTCCGCCTCAAGCAGGGCGTACAGCTGGTCCAGGCCGCGGGCGCCGGAGACGTCCACTTCGCCCAGGCCCAGCCCGAACCACGTCGTGTGGCAGTGCGCGTCGATGAATCCGGGGGTCACCGTGGCACCCCCAAGGTCCAGGAGCTCGGCCGCGTCCAGTCCGTCCAGCTCGTCATCGAGGCCGGCGATGCGGCCCTGCCAGATTCCCAGCGACGTGGCGTGCGGGCGGCGGTCATCCATGGTGATGATGTCCGCGTTGCGCAGCAGCAGATCGAGTTTCATGGGGTTCCTAGCGTTTGGAACGGGCGGGTTAGCGGTGGGAGGTGGTGACGGACTTGATGCGGGTGTAGTCCTCAAGCCCGAAAACGGACAGGTCCTTGCCTGTTCCTGAGTGCTTGAAGCCGCCGTGCGGGGCCTCTGCCGGGATCACCTGGTGGCAGTTGATCCACACGGCGCCGAAGTCCAGTTCGTTGGACACCCTCGTGACCACGCCGTGGTTGTTGGACCAGACACTGGAGGCCAGCGCGTACTTGGTGCCGTTGGCCAGTTCCAGCGCTTCCTCCTCGGAGCGGAAGGGCTGCACCGTGACCACGGGACCGAAGATCTCGTCGCACACCACCTCGTCGCTCTGGAAAACGCCGTCGATCACGGTGGGTTCGAAGTGGAAGCCCGCCCCGGTCCGCTTGCCGCCGGCCAGGACCTTGGCGTTCGCCGGCAGCCTGGACATGAAGCCCTCCACGCGGTCCAGCTGGGCGGCGCTGTTCAGCGGGCCGAGGTCGGCTGCGTCGCCGCCAACGGTCAGCGCAGACGCGGCAGCGGCAAGCGCTGCACCGAACTCGGCGTGGACGGACTCCTCCACCAGGACGCGGGTCACTGCGGTGCAGTCCTGACCGGCGTTGAAGAAAGCGCCCAGCGCTATCTCCTGGGCGGTCAGTTCAATGTCGACGTCGGCAAAAACGATGGCCGGCGCCTTGCCGCCGAGTTCCAGGTGGACATCCTTGAGCGTTGCCGACGCAGCGGACATGACCTGGGCTCCGGCGCGGGTGGAGCCGGTGATGGACACCATTTCGGGAATCTCGTGATCCACCATCGCGGCCCCGGTGCCGCGTCCGCCGCAGACGATGTTGACGACGCCGGCAGGATAGGCCTGCTGGGCCAGCTCGCCCAGGATGACGGTGGACCAGGGGGTGGTGTCCGCCGGCTTGAGGACCAGGGTGTTGCCGGCGGCGAGGGCCGGTCCGATCTTCCAGATGGCCATCATGAACGGGTAGTTCCACGGGGTGATCTGGGCGACCACGCCGAGCGGCTCGCGGCGGACGGTCGAGGAGAACCCGGTGACATACTCGGTCTGGGCAGTGCCGGAGACCACCCGGCAGGCGCCGGCGAAGAAGCGCAGCTGGTCCGCGCCACGCAGGATCTCGATCTCCCGCGTGACAGCCTTCGGCTTGCCGGTGCAGGCAACTTCCGCCTCGAGGATCCGGTCCACGTTGGCCTCGATGAGGTCCGCGAGCTTGAGCATCATGGCCTGGCGCTCGGCCGGGGTGGTCCGCTTGTAGCTCTTGAAGGCGGTGCGGGCGGCCTGGAAGGCGCGGTCAACGGTGGCGGCATCGCTGTCCGGGGCGGTGCCGAGCTGCACGCCGGTGGCGGGGTCGAAGAAGGGCAGCGTGGCCTGAACCGGGCCGGTTGTCCCGGTCCCGTGGACGGTCCCTCCGTCAGCGCCCCCGTTGGGGATCTCTCCGTTGATGATGTTGTTCAGCGTGATCATGGAACGCTCCGGTCAGTTGCTGGCGGTCTTGGGTGAACGGGTGGCGGGATCCTGCGGCAGGTGCAGGACGGCCGGAAGTCCGGACTCCACGGCGCGGCGGAACGCTGCGGCAAAGTCCTCGGCCTTGTCCACGCGTTCCCCGTAGCCGCCGTACGAGCGGGCCAGGGCGGCGTAGTCCGGGTTGGTCATGTGCGTTCCGGACGGGCGGCCCGGGTAGTGGCCTTCCTGGTGTTCGCGGATGGTGGCGAAGATGCCGTTGTCCACCACCAGGACGATGAACCTGCCGCCGTGCCCCATGGCCGTGGCCACTTCCTGGCCGTTCATCAGGAAGCAGCCGTCGCCGGCAACGGAGATGACCTGCCGGCCAGGATAGGCCAGGGAGGCGGCAACGGCGGCCGGGATCCCCATCCCCATCGCGCCGTTGCGCGGTGCCGCAAGGGAGTTTGCCGAGTTGTGCTTCAGGTAGCGCGCCGGCCACAGCGTGTGGTTCCCGGCCCCGTAAGTGATGACGGCGTCGTCGTCCATTTCCTGCTTGAGGATTTCCATTACGACGGCGAGATCCACACCCGTTCCACCGTCCGGCTGGGCGGACGAGAACTTTTCGTAGTCCGCGCGGGCGTCGGCAAGCCAGCCGGCAGCGGGCTGCACCGCGGAGGCCGTGGCGGCGAGCGCCCGGGAGAACGATGCCACGTGGGCCGGAATGTGCTGGTCCAGCCGGCCGAAGTGGCCCAGCAGGTCGGCATCAAGGTTGACCACCACGCTGACGGCATCCAGGCCGCGCCTGTAGCCGTCCGAAAGAACGTCGGCGCGGACGCAGCCGACGAAGACCAGCAGGTCGGCCTCGTCGAGGCGGCGCGCGTTGTCGTCGCTGCGGGCATAGCCAAGGTAGCCGGCGTAGGCGTCGCTGTTGTGCGGAACCGCATCGTAGGCTCGGAAGTCGGCCAGGATGGGCACGCCGTGGCGGGAAGCCCAGCCGGCCAGCGCCTCCGAGCTTTCCTGGTCCCAGCCTTCGCCGCCCACCACGAGCAGCGGCTTGCGTGCTGCCGCCAGGCGCTCCTCCAGCGCGGCGAGGTCCGAGGCGGTCGGTTCGGTCCGTGCCACAGCCCGGGGTTCCACCGTGCCTTGCTCGATGGCGTGGACCAGGACGTCCTCGGGAAGCCCGATGACCACCGGGCCGGGCCGGCCGCTGAGCGCCGTGAAGATCGCGTCGTCCACCACGCGGGCGGCGGAAGCGGCGTCGTCGAGCGTCACGACTTTCTTTGCAGTGCTGCCGAACCAGGCATTGATGTCGAATTCCTGGAAGGATTCGCGGCCCCGGTCCGCCACCGGGATGAGCCCCACGAAGAGAATCAGTGGCGTGGCGTCCTGGTGCGCGGTGTGGATGGCGATGAAGGCGTTGGCCGCACCGGGACCGCGGGTCACCATCGCCACTCCGGGGAGTTCGGTGAGGCGGCCTTCGGCGAGGGCCATGAAACCGGCGCCGCCTTCGTGCCGGGTCACCACGGTTTCGATGCTGGAGCCGTGGAGGCCGTCCAGCACGTCCAGGAAGCTTTCGCCGGGGACGCCGTAGACGCGCTGGATGCCGGCCCGTTCAAGCTGGGCAACGATGAGGTGCCCGGCCGTGGTTGAGGTGCTCAATGCTTCATTCCCTCTTCTTCGATGCTGAGTGCGGGCAGGAAGATACCGGACAGTGCCGTCATGACGGAGACCACCAGCAGGATGATGGCACCAGGCCAGAACGAGTTGCCGTTGGCGGCCACCAGGGCGGTGGCAACCAGGGGCACGAAGCCCGAGATGACGCCGGCGCTGTTGGAAGTGATGGCCACGCCGGTGTACCGGACCCTGGTGGCGAACAACGCGGTGAGGGCCGTTCCGGACACTGCGTACGGGATGGACAGGGTGCACACGCCGATGATCATGGCGATGATGACCAGCACAGGGTTGGCGGTGTCGATGGCCAGGAAAACCGGGACAGCAACGAGCGCGGAGGCCACGCCGCCCCAGAGGATCACCTTGCTGGCGCCGTACTTTTCGCCCATGCGTCCGGCCCAGATGAGGACGAAGATTTCGAAAACCGCGGCCAGCAGAGAGCCCAGCAGGAGGGTTTCGTAGGGCATTTTGAGGACCTTGGTGCCGTAGAAGACCACAAAGCTGGTGATGAGGTAGAAGCCGCCGATGCCCAGCAGCGCCGAGCACATGCCCACCAGGATCTGGCGCCAGCTCTTGGTCAGGACGCCGCGGATGGGGGCGTGCTCGGTCTCGCCGGACTCCATCGGGGCCTCGAACTCAGGCGATTCGCTGAGCTTGCTGCGGATCCACATGGAGATGGCCAGCAGCGGGATGGCCGCCACAAACGGGATGCGCCAGCCCCAGGCATCGAAGTTGGTCTGGCCCACCAGGTACAGCATTCCGAAGAAGCCGCCGGAGGACAGGATGGTGCCGATCGGCGAACCGATCTGCGGCAGCGCCGCGTACCGTGCCCGCTTGGCCACGGGGGCGTTTTCGACGGCGATAATCACCGCGCCGCTCCACTCGCCGCCGACTGCCAGGCCCTGCAGGATCCGCAGGGCCACCAGGATGATGGGGGCTGCGACGCCGATGGTCATGTAGTTCGGCAGGAGGCCGATCAGGCCGGTCACGATGCCGATTCCCACAATGGTGACCATCAGGATTTTTTTGCGACCCACCTTGTCACCGAGGGCGCCGAAGATGAAGCCGCCGATGGGGCGGGCCACGAAGCCCACGGCAAGGGTGGCGAAGGAGCTCATGGCCGAAACGAACGGATCCTGTGAGACGAAGTACTGGGCGTTGAACACCAGCGCGGCGGCCGTGGTGAACAGGAAGAAGTCGTACCACTCCAGCGCGGTGCCCACGAGGGCAGCCAGGGCCACCTTCCTGGTGACTCGTTCGTCGATAACGCGTGGCGTCTGCGGACCCACTGTGGTGGTGGCGTTGCTTGCGCTGCTTGCCATGATTACTCCAAGTAGTGTGACTGGACGGGAAAGGTGACTGGCGCTGCCCGGGGCCGTCATGCCAGCTGTCGGCTGCGGGCCCTGTGAGCTGCGGGCCCTGTGACTGGGCTCACCCGGCGCTTCATTCCATTCTGCCAGTAGGATTTGCCAAAAAAACTAGCATTGCACCACGGAAATCACGCTCTACACTGTGAAAATGCACAATTTTAGTACTCCCGGAGATGCCATTCGCTGGATCGAGCTGGTGGACCAGCTCGAAGGACGGCTGGACAAGCTCGCCCAGACCTTCACTGCACGGGTTCGGGAAATCCCGGAATACGGCGAAAGCCAGGTGACTGTCCCGGAGATCCGCGACACCGCACGGGAGACGTTCCGGCGCCTCACTCACGGGCTCCGCGGCGGGGAGGCGGACAACGGCCGGGACGGGCTGCTGGCCTTCGCTTCCGACCTGGGCTCCAAGCGCGCCAGGGCCGGGATTCCACCCGAGTCCCTGACCTCCGCGGTGCGGCTGGACTTCAGCATCCTGTGGGCGGAGCTGCTCGAGATCGCCGCCCCGGACGACGCCGGACTGCTGGCTTCCCGCGTGGACCTCGTGTGGCGGGTGGTGGACGAATTCGCTACCAGGACACACATGAGCTACCTCACCGAACGGGTCCGGATGGCCCAGGAGGAGTCCAGCATCCAGCGCGAATTCATCGCCAGGCTGTTCAACCAAAGCACGTTGTCCACCGAAACGTCGGCCCAAGTGGGGTCCGCCCTTGGCATCAGCCCGGATGCGTGGTGCGGACTGGTGGCGGCGGGCGGCGAAGCAGGGGCCGGCCTCAGGGCGGCCTCGGCCCAGTTCGGCTCGGGACTGCAGCTCCGCCACCGGCTGTTCCTGCATGAATCCGGCGGAACCACCTACCTGTTCTGGCCACTGCCCGCACCCCGGGCAACACCGCGGGGCGCCCCCGTCCAGGTCCCCCAGCTGCCGCCCTCACTCGCGGGCATCCCGTGCGGATTCGTCCCCGAAGTGCACGGCCTGCGGGCCCTTCCCGCTGCAGCCCGCACGGCGGAAAGCCTTGCGGCGCTGATCCGTCCGAACGACTCAGGACCGCTCTCCGCGGATGCCGCCTGGGCGCGGCTGGCGAACCAGAACCTCCAGGACGCCGGACTGGACCTCGCCGCCCAGGTGGAGGAGGCGTTGGAGGAATGCCGCGGCGGGGAACGCGAGCGGCTTATGGAAACCGTCCGGCATTTCCTGTCCACCGGGAACATCACAGTGACGGCCGAGCAGCTTTTTTGCCACCGGAACACCATCCTGAACAGGCTCAACCGCTTCGAGGAGCTCACGGGCATCGATCTCACCGTTCCGTCCCAGGCAGCCCGGCTGGTGGTGGCCTGGGCCTGAGCCCGGGCCTGGGCGGCCGCTGATGTCCGGGGCCGCATCGGGCCGTCGCCGTTGTGTGTTTTCACATTGCTGGCGCTTTTTTGATGGTATTTCTGCCATTGAGGTGTGATCCGCTACACACAAGAGTTGTACCTACCTTGCATCGGACGCTCGTCCCCGCACCCCATCTGGAGATACTGATGGCTCAAATGGTAGAAACAACCACCGCCGCAACAGCCCGGCTCGACCTCGCCAAAATGCGCAAGATTGCCCTCGCCAGCGTTATCGGCACCACCGTGGAGTGGTACGACCTCTTCGTTTTCGGAACGGCGTCCGCCCTCGTTTTCAACAAGATCTTCTTCCCGAGCTTCGACCCCATCGTGGGCACCATGCTCGCGTTCGGCACTTTCGCTTCGGCCTACATCGCCCGCATGGTGGGCGCCATCATCTTCGGCCACTTCGGCGACCGGCTGGGCCGCAAATCCATGCTCCTCATCTCGCTGCTGACCATGGGCGCGGCCACCTTCGCCATCGGCCTGCTGCCGGACTACAACAGCATCGGCATCATGGCTCCCCTGCTGCTGCTCTTCCTCCGCGTCATCCAGGGCCTGGCCCTTGGCGGCGAATGGGGCGGCGCGGTGCTCATGACCGTGGAGCATGCACCGGCGGACCGCCGAGGCTTCTACGGTTCGCTGGTCCAGGTGGGCGTCCCCGCCGGCACGCTCATCGCCAACGTGGCCTTCCTCATCGTCGCTTCGACCGTCAGCACCGAAGCCCTCCTCAGCTGGGGCTGGCGCATTCCCTTCCTGGCGTCCGCGCTGCTGGTGGCGGTGGGCATCTACATCCGCCTCAACATCGAAGAAACCCCCTCCTTCCAGGCTGTCAAGGAGGCCGGAGCGAAAGCCAAGCTGCCCTTCGCGGCCCTGATGGCCAAGTACTGGAAACAGGTCATCCTGGGCGGCGTTGCCACCCTGTCCACCGGCAGCACGTTCACCCTCCTCGTGGCCTCCGGCGTCTCCTACGGCAAGAAGGAACTGGGCCACTCGGAGGCCCTCATGCTCTGGGTGGTGCTGGCCGCCTGCGCCCTCTGCTTTGTCCTGATCCCGTTCTTCGGCCGGCTCTCCGACAAGTACGGACGCAAGCCGATCATCTACGCCGGTGTAGCCGCGGAGGCAGCCCTGGCCTTCCCCATGTTCTGGCTGATGGACACCAGATCGGTGCCCCTGCTGTTCATCGCCTACCTGGCCATGATGACCGCTTTCGCCGCCAACTACGGGCCCATCGCCACGTTCCTCGCCGAGCTGTTCGGCTCCAAGGTCCGTTATTCAGGCCTCTCGGTCGCCTACATGCTTTCCGGCCTCCTTGGCAGTGCCGCGACCCCGTTCATCACCACGTGGCTGCTCGGCGTGACGCACCAGAGCTCCTCCATCGCCTGGTACATCATGGCCGCCGCACTGGTATCCCTGGGCGCGCTGTTCGTCCTGACCGAAACCCGCCACGGCAACACCGACGCCATGGACGAGGCACCGGCCGAGGGCTCCCACCAGGCGGTGGCCGCCAAGTGACTGCCACACACCATCCGTCACTTGCCGGACGCAACACGGCAGATCTGTTGCCTGCAGCGCCGGCCGGGGGTGGCACCGTGCGCCGGATCGCCGAAATCCCCGGCGGGGCCGCCGCCGTCGGACCCTTCTCCCAGGCTGTCGTTGCCAACGGCTTCGTCTTCACCGCCGGCCAGATCCCCGCGGTCAGCGGCCTGGACGACCAGCCCGAATCGTTCGCGGACCAGGTGCGCCAGACCATCCGCAACCTCGAGTCCGTACTGATAGCCGCGGGCTCGGGCCTGGAACACGTGGTCAAGGTGAATACCTACCTGACCGATCCCGGGCAGCTTGAGGAGTACAACCGCGTGTACGTTGAATTCTTCGGCGCCGCTAAGCCTGCGCGGACATCCGTCTGCGTCAGCCTCTGGGGTGTGTCCCTGGAGATCGAGTGTGTCGCGGTGGTTGCCGGCGAAGCGTCAGCGACGGTGGCGCCATGAGTGCCACCCGCGTTGAAGGAACCGCCGAGGACCTGGCCAGCGTGCTGGCGGACAGGCTCGCGAACGTCAGCTACCCCACGATCGGCCATTTCCTGGAGGACGGCTTCCTGGATCCTGCCATCCAGTCCCTGCTCGACGGCATCAAGGTGGCCGGACGGGCAGTGACGGTGCGGATCGCGGGGAACGACGCCTTCGCCATGAACCGCGCCCTGCTGGCGCTGCACCCTGGCGCGGTGCTGGTGGTGGACATGTCCGGTGACCACCGCCATGCCCCGGTCGGCGCGGTCACGGCGGCGGCGGCCCTGTCGCGGGGCGCCGCGGGGGTGGTGGTCGACGGCGTGGCCACGGACCTCGCAGAGCTCCGGGCAACCGGCCTGCCGGTCTTTGCCCGCGGTACCTCGTGCCTGACCACGAAACGGATTCACCACGACGGGTCCGCCGTCAACATCCCCGTGATGTGCGGCGGCGTCGAGGTCCGTCCCGGGGACTGGGTGCTGGGGGACAACAACGGGGTCATCGTGCTATCCCCGGAGGCACTGGGCGCAATCCTTGACCGGGCCCTGGCCTCAGACGCCGCCGAACCCGCCCTCCTGGCAAGGATCACGGCAGGGGAACCACTCGATTCAGTCCTAGCAGTGTGAACGTCCGGCGCGGGGTTCGGGCAGGGATGGGGTAGAACTTAAGCATGAACGTGCGCACTCCTGACCCGAATCCCGGCTGGCTGTCCGATGAGGACCTCTTCGAAGCCCGGGGTCGGCTTCCCATGGTTTACGTGGAAGCCGTACCCGTCCGCCTTGATCCCCTCGGGTTCGTGAACGAAGTTGGCACGCTGCTGCAGGCCGACGAGGACGGCACCATGGTCCGTTCCCTCGTGTCCGGCCGCGTCCTC
Organism: Arthrobacter sp. GW460-12-1-14-TSB2; assembly: GCF_059423525.1. NCBI lineage: Bacteria > Bacillati > Actinomycetota > Actinomycetes > Micrococcales > Micrococcaceae > Arthrobacter > Arthrobacter sp. GW460-12-1-14-TSB2. The sequence continues at coordinate 181,100 of NZ_JBWKYC010000004.1, read as the reverse complement.
TACCGCGAGACCATCCGCGCAGCCCTGCTCCGCCACATGGAGAAGGACCTCGGCCCGCTGGCGTTCCCGCAGCTGCCCATCAGCCCGGTGCCGTTCACCGTGGCCGAATACTTCCCGGCGCCATCCCACACGGGCTTCACGGACGACCGCCAGCATGCCGTTTCGCTGGCCTACATCATCCCGGTCACGGGCGAATGCGAACCCCGCCAGGACGCCCTCGAGCTCACGTGGATGACCCCTGAAGAGGTCCTGAGCCCTGACGTACAGCTGGAATTCAGCGGCGGCCGCGGCGCGCTCGTCCGGCAGGCGCTCGCGTTCGCGGGCGTCGGCAGCTAAGTTCCCCGGGCTTCAGCGGGGACGCTCGAAGGAACCCGGGCGTCCCCGATTTTCGGCAGGCTCCTTTGTAGACTGTAGGGCGGACCGCAAGAGAACTTAAGGACTCCCGATGACCCACCGCCCAGCCGCCCAGCACTACAGCGAGCTCCAGGCTGGCTCTCTGCAGACCGGCCACCTGCTGCTTCTCCCCGATGGCGAACGGTCCGCCGAAATCCAGAGCGTGCTCGTTGAGGAAGACGATTTCGGCACCCCGGCCGTGGTCCTGGCAACGCTCACCGGCGGCGGGATCCTGCGCATCGCGGCCGGGTCCACGGTCCTCGTGGCGGGCGCCACAACTGTTTCCGAAGAGTCCGACGACGCCGCCCTGCAGCTCGTTGAGCCGCCCACCGCAGGGGCAGACTCTGCCGGGGGGGACACCGCCCCGGCGGCTCCCGCCGTCGTCGTACCTCCGCAACCGGCCACGACCCCTGCCGCAGCCGCCATCGCGGCCGGCCCAAGCGAGGAAGAGCTGGCCCTCATCCCGGCGCCTTCGGGAACGCCCGAGTCGGTGGTGGAGGCGGCCGCGGCCGCCCATCCGGACGCGCTGGGCGTGATGTTGCTGAGCGACCGCCTGGCCAAGGGCATCAACACCAAATCCGGAAGCTGCCTCAAGGACCTCAACGACCTCGCCCACGAACTTTTCGTCGTCCTCAGGGATACCGAGAGCGCCCTGGCCGTCGCGGACCTTCTCAACGTCCTGCCCTTCGATGGCAACCCGGGCCGGTGGACGTCGGTTGAGGCGGCGCTCTCCCTGTCCAGCTACATCTGCCGGCAGACCGGGCAGGAGGACCGTGCCGACGTGTACGAAAAACTCCTCCGGGCCCCCGAAGCGATGGAAACGGACCCGTTCAAAGCCCGGATGAACGCCAAGGTCCGCCAGCGCTCGCTGAATGAACCCAACCTGTATGACAAGGAAATCTTCCGGGCCATCGACAACTCGAACCCGGACGCCGAACGCGAATGGCGGCTGCTGCGGCTTGAGGCCCTGATGTTCCTGCGGGCCCATGGCGGCTCGGAAACGATCGGGATCAAGGAGCTGGACCGCCGGATCGGCAACGAACTGGAGTCCGTACGCGCCTGAGGGCTGTGCCCCACCCGTTAGGCCCTACCCCGGGGGCGCCGGGAGTTGTAGATTCACCCCATGACGAACAATCTGAGCGTTGTGATTAATTCCGATGCGCAGCAGGTTTGGACGATGCTGCGTGAACCGGCCAAGGTGGCCCAGTGGCACGGCTGGGAGGCCGACGACCTTGCCGCCGAAATCAACGAGATCTACTTCAAGGACACTGTCGTCGAAGGCCCGGACCACACCAGCCTGACCGTGGACGGCGGGGACGAGTTCAACCTGAAACCCGTTCCCACCGGCACCGAAGTCAGCGTGACACGGGCCGCCTTGGATCACAATTCGGAGTGGGCCGCCTGGGACGAGGACATCACCCAAAGCTGGCTGACGTTCCTCCAACAGCTCCGCTTCGCACTGGAACACCACCCGCACAGTAAACGCCGCACGGCATTTTTTTCTGTTCCGGGCGGGGACGGCTCGGCGATCGACAAGCTCGGCCTGGCGGATCTCCCCAAGCGGGGTGAGCCGTACTCGCTGACGCTGCCGACCGGTGAGGAGATCTCCGGCAAGGTCTGGTACCGGACCAACCACCAGGTGGGGCTCACCGTGCACAGCTACGCTGAACACGGCGACGGCCTGCTAGTCGTGGCGGACCAGCCGCCCATTGCCGAAGTAAGGCCCGACGGCGGTTCCATGGTGATCGTGTCCACTTACGATCTGGGGGCCCACCGGCTGGAGGAAATCCGCACCAGCTGGGACAACTGGCGGGCTGAGAACTATCCCACATCGGACCCCGTGCACTGACCGCCGGCTAAGTTTCCGGGAGCCAAGCTGGCACACTTGAACCGTGCCAGCCAATACTGAACCCTCACTCTCGCCTCTCGAGCCGGGTGCCCCAGCCCTGCAGTCCGAGTTTTCCTTTACCGTGGGCAAGCGGCTGAGCGAAACGTGTTCGCCGACGCCGGAGCAGATGGCCGCCAACGGCGGTGGGTTCCTGGGCCGGACCGGCACCATCAGCACTCCGCACGGCGACATCCAGACGCCGGCGTTCATCGCCGTGGGCACCAAGGCCACGGTGAAGTCCGTGTTGCCCGAGTCGATTGCCGAACTGGGTGCGCAGGCCGTGCTGGCCAACGCCTACCACCTGTACCTCCAGCCGGGGGCGGACATCCTGGACGAGGCCGGCGGGCTGGGCGCCTTCATGAACTGGTCCGGGCCCACGTTCACGGACTCCGGCGGGTTCCAGGTGATGAGCCTGGGCTCCGGCTTCAAGAAGGTCATCGACATGAAATCGGTGGACACTTCCGGCCCTGACGATGCCGTCGCTCCGGGCAAGGAACGCCTGGCCCACGTGGATGAGGAAGGGGTGTGGTTCAAGAGCCACCTCAACGGCGACCGGCACCGCTTCAGCCCCGAGATCTCCATGAACGTCCAGCACCAGATCGGTGCGGACATCATGTTCGCCTTCGACGAGCTGACCACGCTGCAGAACTCCCGCGGCTACCAGGAGGAGTCGCTGGAACGCACCCGCCGCTGGGCCGAACGCTGCATCACCGAACACTTCCGGCTGACGTCCGAGCGCACGGGCAAGCCATACCAGGCGCTGTTCGGCGTGATCCAGGGCGCCCAGTACGAGGACCTGCGCCGCAAGGCCTGCCGGGACCTCGGCGCCATGAACTTCGACGGCTTCGGAATCGGCGGGGCGCTGGAGAAGGAGAACCTGGGCACGATCGTGCGCTGGTGCAACGAGGAACTGCCGGAGAACAAACCTCGGCACCTGCTGGGCATCTCCGAGCCGGACGACATCTTCACCGCCATCGAGAACGGCGCGGACACCTTCGACTGCGTCTCCCCCACCCGGGTGGCCCGCAATTCGGCGTTCTACCATCCCGAGGGACGGTTCAACCTCTCCGGGGCCAAGTACAAGCGCGACTTCGGCCCGCTGCAGGAAGGCTGCGACTGCTACGCCTGCCTGAACTATTCGCGGGCCTACATCCACCACCTGTTCAAGGCCAAGGAGATGGTCTCGGCCACGTTGATCTCCATCCACAACGAACGCTTCGTGGTGAAAATGGTGGACGACGCCCGGCTCGCCATCGAGGCCGGCAACTTCTTCGACTTCAAGGCGGAGACCCTGCGGCGCTACTACTCGTAGGGTTGGGCGGGCGCGCCGTCGTCGAATTCGCCGGAAACGTGCGACGTCGCCGGAAGGCTACGGCGATCTCGCAGCGTTCCGGCGACCCGGCGCTTTCCACATAACGACGGCGGCGCCTCCCGGAAGATCCAGCGGCACCGGATGCTAATCCCATGCCTTCTCACATCACCCCCGCGCTCCCGGCGACGGGCAACCTCTGGCGCACGGACCAGCTCGTCGACCTCGGCTTTGGCTCGCGGTCCATCAAGTCCCTGTTGGACTCGGGTTCCCTCGTCCGGCTGCGCTACGGCTGCTATCTCCGCGCCAGCATTTGGAACTCCCAGTCCCCTCGGGTTCGGAGCCGGCAGTTGATCTACGCGCATGCGCACGGAACACGCACGACGTCGGCAGGTGCCTTTGTCTACAGCCACACCTCCGCCGCACGCCTGCACCGCCTCTACCTCTGGAACGTGGATGACGTAGTCCATCTTCTGCAGCGCGTGCGCCCGTCGAGTGAGCGCCATGGCAAGGATGTGCGGTGCCACACGCGCCCCTTTTCCGACCACGAGGTGACATTGGTGGGCGGCCTGCGGAGCACTTCGCTGGAGAGGACGGCTGCGGATTGCGCCATGCTGCTGAACTATCGGCAGGCACTCATCGTAATGGACCACGCGCTGCGCCTTGGTGCGGACCGGTCATTGCTGCAGGAGATGGCGGATTCGTTGGACGGGCGCCGAGGTATCCGGACCTTCCGTCGAGTACTGGCCATCGCCGACGCCCGCTCTGAATCCCCCGGCGAGACGTTGACCCGGGAGCTGATCCTCCGACTCAACATCAGGCCGCCCGAGCCCCAGGTTGAGGTCACGAGCCGGGCCGGGAGGCACCGCCTGGACTTTGCTTGGAAGAAGGAGAAGGTCGCCCTCGAGTTCGACGGCAGGCTCAAGTACTTCGACTTCCAACCCACCGATGAGGTGCTCTTCCAGGAACGCCTTCGCGAAAAGGCATTGACGGAGGAGGGATGGTTCTTCGTCCGGATCGAGTGGAAGGACCTCTTCCGCGAGCAGGAATTCAAGAACCGTGTGCTCCAGGCGCTGGCCGGCCGCCCACGGGTGTCCTGAACCGCGGACTTCTTTCCGAGTTCGCCGGAACGGTGCGAACTCGCCGCAAACTTACGGCGAACTCGCACGTTTCCGGCGACTTCGGCGGGCAGGGAGGGAGGGAGCCGGGCCCTACGCCCCGTAGCTGGGTTCGCGCTTCTTGATCCAGCCGATGGCCAACGCCGTCACGGGCACGAAGAGGAACTCCACCAGGGTCTTGTAAAGGAAGCCCACCAGCACGTAGTTCACGAACATGCCCAGGTCCGTGATGCCGATGACCGACGCCGCGATGCTGCAGAAGATCAGCGTGTCCACGAACTCACCGGCCACCGACGAGCTCATGATCCGCGCCCAGAGCGACTTTTCGCCGGTGCGGGCCTTCATCTTCACCAGAATCCAGGAGTTGATGGTCTGCCCGGCCAGGAATGCCAGCAGCGACGCGAGCACTATCTGCGGAACCGGCCCCAGCGCCCCTTCGAGCGCGGCCTGCTTGGAGGCTCCGAACTCGTCGTCGAAGCCGGGCAGCGCAATGATCACCCAGTAGCAGAGGGAGGCGAACACGGACAGGGCAAACGTGGTGATGATGGCCTTCCGCGCCACCTTGAACCCGTAGACCTCGCTGATGACATCGCCCAGGATGTAGGCCAGCGGGAACAGGAAGAAGCCGCCGTCCGTGATGATCGGACCGATCGCCACGCCCTTTGATGCCCCGATGTTGGACAGGATCAGCACCACCGCCATGACGGCCAGCAGGATGCCGAAATAGGGGGAACCGATCGAAGCGAATTTCGGCGCCGCGGAGGCCGGGAAAGTCTTGGCGGAAGTCATGGGTGGTCCATTCGGAGTGGTTCGCTCGGCTGCACGTCAAGCCGCGGTGATGAACCGCAGCGGCGGCCGGCTGTATTAGCACTGGGAGGGCTCCCGCGAAGTGCTTCCGCCGGAACCGTCTACCATTCTCGCACCATTGCGCCCCGGCGGGCGGAACAACGACGGCGGACAGCCTGGCCGCGCCCGAAGTACGCGTTCATATTGGTCATCCGCACAATGCGGGCTGTTCGGGGGCGGTGGCAGTATGGGTGGATGACTTCTGTTGCTGTTGACACGTATCCCGCCGTCGCCCTGACCATTGCCGGTTCCGAGGCGACGGGCGGTGCCGGTGCACAGGCTGACCTCAAGACGTTCCAGGAACTGGGTGTCTTTGGCATCGCCAACCTGACCTGCATCGTCTCCTTCAACCCGAACGACAACTGGAACCACCGTTTTGTCCCGGTAGACCAGCAGGTCATCGCGGATCAGCTGGAGGCGACGACGGCGGCCTACGGTGCCGCTTCCGGCGCGCCGTCCGTGCTGGATACCGTGAAGATCGGCATGCTGGGCAGCCCGGCCACCATTTCGACCGTGGCGTCCGCGCTGGCCGCCGGAGGTTTCGCGAACGTGGTGCTGGACCCGGTGCTGATCTGCAAGGGCCAGGAGCCGGGCCACGCGCTCGACACGGATCAGGCGCTGAAGGCCCAGATCCTGCCGTTGGCCACTTTTGTCACGCCCAACCATTTCGAGGCGGAGTCGCTGTCCGGCCTGGAAATCACCGACGTCGAGTCGTTGAAGGCTGCGGCCGTCCGCATCCATGAGCTGAGCGGCGCGGCAGTGCTTGCCAAGGGCGGCGTGCGCCTGGCCGGGCCCGACGCCGTCGACGTCTACTACGACGGCGACACCCTGGAAATCCTCTCCGCGCCCAAGGTGGGCGAAGTGGCCGTGTCCGGTGCCGGGTGTTCCCTCGCTGCCGCGGTGACGGCCGAACTGGCCAAGGGTGCGACCCCGCTCGAGGCTGCCCGCACCGCGAAGGAGTTTGTGACTGCCGGAATCCGTAACCGCGTGGCCTCAGGCGCTCCGTTCGACGCCCTGTGGCAGGGTGGCCCGCGCTAGCTCTCCCCCACCCCTCAGGACGCTCTCTCACTGTTCGCGCGAAAACACCTCACGCTCTCTCACTTTCCTCAAGAAAGTGAGAGAGCGTTCCGTTCCGAGCGGCAGGATCTGAGAGAGCGTTCCGTTCCGAGCGGCAGGATCTGAGAGAGCGTCCGATCAGGAGCGGGGGTCGGCTACTATTCCCATGAAGAGCGGCAGCCCGGTTTCCACGTGCACGATCTGATAGTGGAACGGCCGGTCGAAGGTGATGGTCCGTTCCGGCTGCGGCGGCGCGCTGGTGACAGCGCCGTTAATCTGGGTGACAGCCGCGGCGACCGTGCCCTTTTCCGCGACCGTGATGTTGGCGGCCTGGGCAGCCTGGGTGATCATCATCTTGGGCTGGATATTGTTGAAGTCCTCGGTGGTGTTGAGGGTTTTCCGGAGCCCCAGGGCTTCGAAGACTTTCCTCAGGTCGAAGCTGCACTTGTGGTCCCAGCGCGGCAACTGGATCTGCACGGTCTCCAGCGGTGCGCTGTCCAACGTGTCCGCGATGTCGGTGAGTACTGCCGCACGGAATGCGGCGTCCGCGCCGGCCTCCGGAAGAACCAACCGCATAACAAAGCCGTCAGCATAAGGGAGGTCCACGCCCTGCCATCCGGGCCCTTCCGCGTACTTCATCTCCAGCTCGTTGTGCATTGCGGCGGCTTCGATTTCCTCGCCGGCGGCCGTGGTGAAGGGCAGGTCCGACGTGTCATTCGGATCGAACGGCGCCCTCCAGGCGGACGCGAAGTACAGGGAATTGAGCAGGCTGAAGGTATTGTCCGGGTCGTATTTCGCCGGGGCCTTCTTGATCCGGCCGCCGGTGTTCCTGTTGACCCAGGCATCAATGGCGGGCTTAGTTGCACCCTCATTCTTGAAGTCGACGGGGTACACCCCGGTTCCGTAGTGCCGGGCCAGTGTGTCCAGGAAGGGCTTGCCCGTGGGGACGCCCTTGTCCACAAAGAGGCCGTTGGCGGCGTGCATCACGGGTTTCCGCGGCGGGTTGTCCTCGTCCACCGTGCCCGGGTCGCCGTCGAACTTCTCCAGTGAGGTGAGCAGCGCGTTCATGGCCTCGTCGCGGTGCTCCGTGGGGAGTTTCAGGACAGCGTCCATCTCCGCAGCCGTCTCGCCCGAAGCACCGGCGCGGAGCATGGCCAAAGCAACCAGCAGGCTCCCTGGCGAGGACACCACGTTCCCTTGCGAGCCGTCGCCGCCGTCGGCGAGCAGGGCCTCGCCGAGCCCGAAAGCGGATGTCCGGAAGGAGCGCAGGTCAGCGGCGTACGCCGCGCCGTCCACTGAAACCCGCTGCACGCCGTCGGCCTTCAGGATCTCCGGAGACGACGCCGAACATGCCGTGAGCGCCACCAGGGCACCTGCCGTCGCGAGCCGGGCCACGCGGAAAGTCTTCATGTTTCCCCCTTGGAAATGCCTTGCCGGCACTCGGCGGGAATCCGCCTGTCCCCTTCAGTCAACCAGCCTGCCCGCTGCAGAACGATGCCCGTAGGGTCACGGTTTGCCGTCGTTTTGGTCTCGTCTCCGGACGCTCTCCCACGTCCTGCAACATTTCGGGCAACGCTCTCCCACATACAAGCGGGCGTATCCTCGTGACTTGTCGGAGGAGCACCAATTGGCCCAGCATTTCAACACCATTGACGAGTACATCGCGTCCTTCCCTACCGAGGTTCAGGGCATCCTCCGGGAAGTGCGACGCAGGTGCCACACGGCAGTCCCGGATTCCGGCGAGATGATCAGCTACGGCATTCCAACCATCACTCTGGACGGCAAGTACGTGGTGTATTTCGCGGGGTGGGCACACCACCTTTCGGTATATCCCGTGCCGGCCGGGGACGCGGGCTTCAAAGCCGAAATCGCCCCGTACCGGTCAGCCAAGGGGACGCTGAAATTTCCGCTCGGCAAGCCGGTGCCGTACGAGCTCATCGAAAAAACAGCGGCGCTGCTTGCCGCGGAGCGCCGCGGGCAGTAGCGGCCGGCTGTCGCCGCCGTCGGAAGCGTAAGCCGCACGGAGGCGTACGACGGCGGCCGGCAGCGCCGCCGTCGTTCCGTCGTTCCGTCGTTCCGTCGTACGCCCTTCCGTCCTTCCCTCCTTCCGTCCCGGAAGCTACCGCCGCGGGATGTTGCGCAGGTTGCTCCTGGCCATGCTCACGGCCTCGCCGGCGCCGCGATTCAGGACCACCTTGGACATGGCGGTAGCGAAGCCCAGCACCTGCGAGCCCGTGATTTTAGGCGGGATGGACAGCGCCTTCGGATCCGTGATGAGCTCCACCAGCGACGGCCCCGGGTGGGCGAAAGCCTCCCGGTAAGCGTCCTCGATCCGGGCAGGATCCGTGACGCGGACCGCGTGGAAGCCGAGCGCGCGGGCAACGGCCGCGTAATCGGCGTCGGGCACGTCCACGCCGAAATCAGGCAGCCCGTCCACCAGCATCTCCAGCTTGACCATGCCCAGCGTCGAGTTGTTGAAAACCACCACCTTCACCGGAAGCCGGTGCGCCGCAACGGTGATGAGTTCGCCCAGCAGCATGGACAGCCCGCCGTCGCCTGATACGGAAATGACCTGGCGGCCGGGATAGGCCAGCTGGGCGCCGATTGCGTGCGGCAAGGCATTGGCCATGGAGCCGTGCAGATAGGAGCCTATGAGCCGGCGGGTACCCAGCGGATTGATGTAGCGCGCAGTCCAGACGTTGCACATGCCGGTATCCGCAGTGAAAACGGCATCCTCCGCCGCAACCTGGTCCAGCAGGGAGGCGGCGTACTCAGGGTGGATCGGTTGCTTCTTTTCCACCCTGCGTGTGTAGGCGCCCACAGCCTTGTTCATGAGCCGGTCATGCTTCTTGAGCATCTGGTCAAGGAAGCGGCGGCTCTTCTTCGGTGTGATCAGCGGCTTCAAGGCTGCGAGGGTGGGCAGCACGTCGCCATGGACGGCGATGTCGACGTCGGTCCGCCTCCCCAGCTTGTGCGCGGCGCGGTCCACCTGGGCCGTGCGGGTGCCGGGGAGGAACTGATCGTACGGAAAATCCGTGCCGAGCAGGATCAGCAGGTCGGCGTCCTCGATGCCCTCGGCCGCGGCGCCGTAGCCGAGCAGCCCGGTCATGCCGATGTCGTACGGGTTGTCGTACTGCATGAAGTCCTTGCCCCGCAGCGAGTGGCCGATCGGGGCGCCGATCACTTCGGCGAGTGCCACCACCTCGTCGTGGGCACCCTGCGTTCCCGCGCCGGCGAAAATGGCCACTTTGTTCGCAGCGTTGATGGCGTCAGCCAGCTCCCGGACACTCGCAGCGTCCGGAGTCAGCGTGGCGCGCCGGAACGTTGCGGGCAACGGTGTTTCGCCGGTGGCCTCCAGGCCGGCGATGTCGCCGGGAAGGGTAACAACCGCGACTCCCCCGAGCCCGACGGCGTGCTGGATGGCGCTGTGCATGACCCGCGGCGCCTGCTCCGCCGTGCTGATCAGCTCCGAGTACACCGAACACTCGTTGAAGAGCCGGTCGGGATGGGTTTCCTGGAAGAATCCGCTGCCGATCTGCTTGCTCGGAATGTGCGAGGCTATGGCCAGGACGGGCGCACCCGAGCGGTTGGCGTCGTACAGCCCATTGATCAGGTGCAGGTTGCCGGGGCCGCAGGATCCCGCGCAGACTGCAAGTTTGCCGGTCAACTGGGCTTCGGCCGCGGCGGCGAAGGCGGCTGCCTCTTCGTGACGGACGTGGATCCAGTCGATGCCGCCCTGCTGTGAGCCGCCGGTTTTCCGGACCGCATCGACAATCGGGTTGAGGCTGTCGCCCACGATCCCGTAAATTCGCTGCACTCCGGCAGCCTGGAGTTGTTCAACGAGCTGGGTGGCGAGTTCCTTGGCCATGAGTGCACACTCCCGCGATCGGGTTTGATGAGCTGACAGGGCCAATATAGTCCGCCCACCTTGGGGCCGTGCCCAGGTTTGGGGCGAGAACGACGACGGCGGCCCGCCGCCCTGGGGACCGGAAGGTCACCGCTGAGCCAGCCAGCCGCCGTCGTGCTCTTACCGCCGTCTTGCTACCGCCGTCGTAGTCTTACCGGGATCAGACGTTCAGGAGGTCCTTGTCCTTGTCGTCGTCCTTGCGGGTCTGCGACCAGGCGTGGCCCTGTTCGTGATCGAGATGGGTGGACTTCTTGTTCTTCAGCGCGAAGATGTAGACCACCAGCGAGATGGCAATGGCCACCGTGACGTAGGTGAAGAACAGATCCACCCGCTCGGCCTTCTGGAACGCGGCGCCGATCAGGGGGACGGTGCCGCCGAAGAGCGAGTTGGCGATCGCGTAGCCCAGCCCGACGCCGAGTGCGCGGATGGATGCGGGGAACAGCTCCGCCTTCACCAGGGCGTTGATGGAGGTGTAGCCGCCAACGATGAGCAGGCCGCCCATCATGAGCAGGAACGCTGTGAACGGGTCCTTGGTGTTGGACAGCGTGGAGAGCAGCGGCCAGGTGAAGAGGACACCGGTGATGCCGAACCAGAGCAGCAGCGGCTTGCGGCCCACCTTGTCCGAGATGATGCCGTAGACCGGCTGCAGCAGCATGAAGATGAACAATGCCCAGAAGTTGATCACCGAGGTGTCCGTCTTGGCAATGCCTGACGTATCGTTCATGAACTTCAGGATGAAGTTGGTGTACGTGTAGAACGCCACTGTGCCGCCGAGCGTGACGCCGATGCAGATCAGCAGCGGCTTCCAGTACTGCGTGAAGAGCAGCTTCATGGTGCCCGGCTGTGCCACGCCCGCAACAGCCGGGATCTTGGCAGCTTCGACCTGCTCCGCCGATACGGTTTCCTCCATCGAGCGCCGCAGCCACAGGACCACCAGCGCGGCCACGCCGCCGATGGCAAAGGGAATGCGCCAGCCCCACTCGGTCAGGTCGCCCTTGGGCATGACGTTCTGCAGGATGACCAGGACCAGCAGGGCCATCATCTGGCCGCCGATCAGGGTGACGTACTGGAAGCTGGAGAAGAAGCCGCGGCGCTTGGACGTGGCGGCCTCGGACATGTAGGTGGCGCTGGTGCCGTATTCGCCGCCCACGGAGAATCCCTGGATCAGGCGGATGAGGATCAGCAGCACGAGTGCCCAGACGCCGACCTGCTGCGTTGTGGGCAGGAGCGCGATCGCGAAGGAGCCCGCGGACATCAGCGTGACGCTGAGCGTCAGCGCGGCCTTGCGGCCCTTGCGGTCGGCGTAACGGCCGAAGAACCAGGCGCCAATGGGGCGCATCAGGAACGACGTCGAGAACACCGCCATCGCTTCCAGGCCGGCCTGCAGCTCGTCCTTGGAGTTGAAGAAGTGGGACTGGAAGTAGGCGGCAAAGACTGTGTAGACGTAGAGGTCGTACCACTCCACCAGGTTGCCGGCCGAGCCTTTGAGGATGTTGCTCACGGCACGGCGGGTCTGGGCTGACTCACTCTGGATTTCGGCTTGCTGGGTGCTCATCGCTGAACCTCGCTTGACTGTGCTCCCGGGAACCGTTCCGGGCATATTCCTGTGCTGTCCATGGCAACATTGCTCATGGTTCCTCCTCGACATTGACGGTCCTCCGAAAGCCGAGGACCCATCCACGCTATGGGTGATCCACCCCACTACCTACGCGAAACGGGAATTCCTAACACTTCCTTAGGTTTCGCCGGGACAAGGGATAATCTCCACAGCGGGCAGATCGAAGATGCCCCGTCAACGAACAGGACCAGGCAATGGATGTGCTCATCGTCGAGGACGACGACGCCATGGCGTCCGCCCTCGACGCAGCAGTGGTTTCCGCCGGACACACGGCTTCCCGGGTTGCCCGCGGGGCTGACGCGCTCCTTGAACACCGCCGGTTCGAGGTCATCCTGCTGGACCTGGGGCTTCCGGACATGGACGGCCTCGACGTGCTGCGGAAGCTCCGCCAGGTCACACCGGTCCCGATCCTGATCCTCACCGCCCGCGACGACGAGCGAAGCGTGGTCCTTGGCCTGCGGTCCGGAGCCGATGACTACCTCGTCAAACCGGTGAAACTGGTCGAGCTGCTGGCCCGCATCGAGGCGGTGACGCGGCGTTCAGGCCGTGCGAAGGACAGCCGGCAGCAGAGCATCGTGCTGGGGGAACTCGAGGTGGACCTCGAACGGCGCGTGGCCGCCGTCGGTCCCAAGGTCCTGCCCCTGACGGCCACCGAATTCGACCTCCTCGCCCTTCTGGCCAAGCATGCAGGTTCGGTGGTCACCCGGGAACAGATCCTGGACGCCCTGTGGGGCGACGCCTTCGTGGCGTCGTCGCGGTCCCTTGACGTGCATCTGACCGGTCTCCGGGCCAAGCTCCAGCTTCCCGGTTTCATCATCAATGTACGCGGCGTGGGCTACCGGGTCGAGGCGGATCCGGCGTGAAGCTGCGTGTCCTCGGAATCCTGAGTGTGCTGTCCGTCCTCATCGTCATCTTCGCCTCCACCGCAATCCTGACCTCCGCCAGCCGGGAACTCACCCAGGAACTCCAGATCAACAGGGCGGCTGCCCTCAACAGGCTTGCGCAAGTGGCGTTCGACGCCGCGACCGACGGGGAATCCACGCAGCTGCAGGCGGAAATGGACCGATACTCGGAACTCTACGGTGAGGGGGTGCTGATCGGCCTCCAGCAGGGAACCCTTCGCTCGGGCGGGCTGAGCGAGGACAGGGCGGACGTTCGCGACGCCGTTGCCCGGGCAAAGCTGAACCTGAACGACACCACCCTCAGTCCGCTCCAGCCGTTCGGAACGGGTTCCGAGGTGATTTCGCGTTCCTTCGGCAGCGCAAGCCAGGTCCTAGGCGAGGCGGTCCTGGAGGTCAATTTGGATGCGGCCCGGCAGAAACTGCGGGAACGGTGGCTCCTCGTCGGACTGGCGGCGGCCGCTCTCGCTGCGGTGCTCCTCCTCGGTGCCGCCCGGGTGACTGGCTGGGTGCTGCGTCCTGTGCACCGCCTGAATGCCGCGGTAACGGAGCTTGAGGCGACAGGCCGGACCGGCCAGCTTCCGGAGGACGGACCGCCGGAACTGCGGGAACTGAGCCGTTCCTTCACCAGAATGGCCCGGACCGTCAGCGCCAGCATCGACTCCCAGCGCCAGCTCATTGCCGACACGTCGCATCAGCTACGGAATCCTGTCGGCGCCCTGCGTCTGAGGTTCGACCTGCTGCAGCTTGAACTGCAAACCGCCCGGGAACACCAGGCTGCGGCTGGAGTCCTTGCGGAGCTGGAACGTGTGGAAGAAATCCTGGACGGCGTTTTGAGGCTCGCGACCGCCGAGCACAGGGCCTTCGAAGACGCCGCCGGAGGACCGTTGGGGACCCCTTCCCGCGGGCGCCCGGCCGTCATCGACCCGTACCCGGTCCTGCAGGAGGAAACCGAACGGGCGGGACCCGCGGCGCGGCACGGCAGCTCAAAAATCCTGCTGGCGCATCCGCCGGACCCGGCGGTGCACATTGCCTGCAATGCCGCCGAGCTCGCCCAGATGGTGGGGGAACTGATCAACAACGCCATCAAATACGCACCCGGCGCCCGGATATCCGTGGCAGTCCGCGCACGTCCGGATACGGTCACCGTGGAAGTCGCCGACGACGGCCCCGGGCTTTCCGCTGAGGAACGGGCTGCTGCCACCAGCCGGTTTTGGCGCTCCCCGCAGGCCCGGGAGATCCGCGGCAACGGTCTGGGCATGACCATTGTGGACAAACTGGCGGGAGCCAACGGAGGCCGCCTGCTGCTGGCGGAAGCCTCGCCGCACGGCCTGATCGCGCGCATCGAGTTTCCGCATGCCGCAGCTTCCCACGGACCGGAGGCCCGTTCATGAACGGCATGTCTGGCCTGGCAGCAGCCCTTCCGCCGAGGAGGGCCGTCCTCAATGCAGGCCTGGCCGCCGGGCTGGCCGGGCTGCTTATCCCGGCCCTCAACGCATGCACCACCGAGGACCGGCCTGGCACCGTGACGGTTGCGGGAGGTGAACCGGGCGGCTTCTATCTTGAATTCGCAGCGCTGCTGGCGGAGTCCCTCCAGCGCCATGGCGTGGCCGCCAGTGCATCAGCGCTGACAACCGGCGGCAGCCTGGACAACCTGGAGCAGCTTCTGACCGGGCAGGCCACGCTCGCTGTCGCACTGGCAGATGCCGCGGCTCAAACCAGCGAGGCGCGCGGCACGTCGAACGTTGGAATCACGGCCCTCGGAAGAGTGTACGAAAACTACGTCCACTGCGTGGTCCGGAAGGCCAGCGGCATCCGCGACCTCACGGAACTGGCCGGCCGGACCGTGGCTGTCGGTGAGCCGGGTTCCGGGACATCACTCACCACTCCGCGCCTGATTGCGGCTGCCGGGCTGGCTTCCGTGGCCGTGGGCGAGTCCCCCGCCGCCGGCGTCGAAAAAACGGTCACCGTGATGAACCTCGGACTCAACGCGGGGCTTGCGGCCCTGCAGAACGGGTCAGTGGATGCGTTGTTCTGGTCCGGTGGTGTGCCGACAGCCGCCATTGCCGCCACCAACAATCAGATCGGGCTCGGGTTCCTGGACCTTTCCCCGCTGCTTCCGAAGCTGCGGACCAGGTACGGAGCGTTCTACGACCGCGTGCTGATCCCGGAAGGCGCCTACGAAGGCATTCCGGCTGTCTGGGCGGTGGGTGTGGCCAATCTGCTCCTGTGCCGCAGTGACCTGCATGAGCGGACCGTGACGAGGACGGTCGAACTGCTGGTGGGTCATGCGGAGGAGCTGATCCCCCGCTCCAGTTTGGGAGTCCAGTTCCTGAGCCCGGAATCGCTGATCAACACGGCCGGACTGCCCTTGCACCCGGCAGCCGCTGCCGCCTACCGGAAACTGCACGGTTAAGCGAAACGCTCTCTCACGTTCCGCACCGAAAACCCGGACGCTCTTTCACTTTACGCACCGAAAACCCGGCCCCTCTCTCACTTTCCCCAGGAAAGTGAGAGAGGGTTCGGGGAAACAGCGCAGGAAGTGAGAGAGCGTTTGTTCAGCTGCCTGAGTGTGCCTGCAGGAAGCTGTACACCTCGGTCTCGTCCACGCCGGGAAAAGCGCCGGGCGGCATGGCGGCCAGCAGGTGCGAGTGGGCACGCGCCGACGGCCAGGCATTGCCCGCCCATTCGGAGGTCAGCGAAGCCGGCGGCCGGCGGCAGCAGTTCTCATCCGGGCACGTGGACTTGGACCGCTCCGTGGTCTCACGTCCGCGGAACCACTTCACCTGGGCGTACGGCACCCCGACGGAGAGCGAAAACTCGCCGGTGGCGGAGCGTTCGGTGCGGGCGGTGCACCAGTAGGTCCCCGACGGCGTGTCCGTGTACTGGCTGTAGGCACTGAACTTGTCCGGGACGTCGAACACCACCCGCGACGTCCAGTTCTTGCACGACGGCTGGCCCTCAATGGCGCCGGTGTGATCCTGCGGGAACGTCACGCCGTCGTTCTCGTAGGCCTTGTAGATGATGCCGCTCTTGTGGGTTTTCTGGAAGTGGGTGCGGATGTCCAGGTGCTGGGTGGCCAGGTTGGTGAAGCGGTGCGCCGCGGTCTCGTAGGACACGGCGAAGGCGTCCCGGATGTCCTCCACGGCGATTTCCTTGGCCTGCTTGGCCTGCTGCAGGAACTCCACGGTGGCCTGCTCCGGCAGCATCAGCGCCGCGGCGAAGTAGTTCGTGGCCACGCGCTGCATCAGGAAATCCCCGTAGTTGGACGGCGTCTGGTGGCCCAGGACGTAGTGTCCCAAGGCCTGCAGCAGCACCGAGCGGGGGTCATGATCGGTGCGCTGGTTCTGCGTGAGATAAATTCGACGGTTCTTAAGATCCGTCACGGAACGGGTCGAATGCGGCAGATCGCCCACGTGGTGGAGGCTGAAACCGAGGTGCCCGGCGATATCAGCAATGACGTGGTGGGACAGCGGACCGCTGGTGTGGCCCACGGACGCCAGGACCTTCTGCGCCTCGGCCTCGTACTCCGGGAAGTAGTTGTTCCGTTCCCGCATCATGGCCCGCAGTTCACCGTTGGCGCGGCGTGCCTCTTCCGGCGTCGCCACCTGTTCGTTGAGCCTGCGCTCCAGCTCATGCTGCAGGCCCACCATGGACTCCAGCACATCCATGGGAAGCCGCGAGCTGATGCGGATTTTCGGCAGGTTCAGGGACCCGTAGAGGGGGCTGCGCTGGTACCGTTCCAGCTCGATCTCCAAAGCCGCCCTGCGGTTGGGCGGTTCCGCCCCGAGCAACTGGTCGATGCTGACACCCAGGGCAACTGCCAGCTGCTGCAGCAGCCCGAGCTTGGGCTCGCGCTTCCCGTTCTCGATCAGGCTGAGCTGGCTCGGCGCGGTGCCGACGGCGGCGCTCAGGTCATCGAGGGTCATCGCCGCCGCTTTGCGCAGGTGGCGGACACGGCGGCCAAGGCTGATGACGTCCAGTTCAGGGGTGGCAGGGGACGACGGCGGGGTGACGGCTTTGCGGTTCCAGCTCGTAGGCGACATTTATTGAGCATACGCGAAGAAGTGCGTTTCTTTCCATGGTTTTCCTCTAGTAACCCTCTTGAAAGTGCAGAAAAGTAGATCTCACGGAAAGAAACACCGCACCGGTCCAGCCGGTCCCCCACTGCAAAGGCGCAGGACGGGACCGGCCCGGACAACCCGGAGCACAAACAAGGAGACAAAGATGACTGCAGCATTTGAGCCCACCCAGCAGACGCCCGAGCAGCAGGCCGCCGCACTGGAGCTCGAGTGGGCCGCCAACCCCCGCTGGGAAGGTGTGACCCGGGACTACAAGGCTTCCGACGTTATCCGCCTCCGCGGCCGCGTCTCCGAAGAACACACCCTGGCTCGCCGCGGTTCCGAGAAGCTCTGGAAGCAGCTCACCGAAGAGCACAAGACCGGCGGCTACACCAACGCCCTCGGCGCCCTCACCGGCAACCAGGCCGTGCAGCAGGTCAAGGCCGGCCTCCGCGCCATCTACCTCTCCGGCTGGCAGGTCGCCGCCGACGCCAACAACTCCGGCCACACCTACCCGGACCAGTCCCTGTACCCGGCCAACTCCGTTCCCACGGTGGTCCGCCGCATCAACAACGCCCTCCTCCGCGCCGACCAGATCGAGTTCTCCGAGGGCATCCAGACGGTCGAGGACTGGATGGTGCCGATCGTCGCCGACGCCGAGGCCGGCTTCGGTGGCCCCCTGAACGCCTACGAGCTCATGAAGTCCATGATCCAGGCCGGCGCCGCAGGCGTTCACTGGGAGGACCAGCTCGCTTCGGAGAAGAAGTGCGGCCACCTCGGCGGCAAGGTGCTCATCCCCACCCAGCAGCACGTCCGCACCCTGAACGCCGCCCGACTGGCCGCCGACGTCGCCGGCACGCCGTCTGTGGTCATCGCCCGCACCGACGCCGAGGCAGCAACCCTGATCACCTCCGACGTCGACCCCCGTGACCAGGAATTCGTCACCGGCGAACGGACCCCGGAAGGCTTCTACAAGGTCCGCAACGGCATCGAACCCTGCATCGCCCGCGCCAAGGCCTATGCCCCGTACTCCGACCTCATCTGGATGGAAACGGGCACCCCGGACCTCGAGCTTGCCAAGAAGTTCGCCGAGGCCGTCAAGGCCGACTTCCCGGACCAGATGCTCTCCTACAACTGCTCGCCGTCGTTCAACTGGCGCAAGCACCTGGACGACGCGACCATCGCGAAGTTCCAGCGTGAACTCGGCGCCATGGGCTTCACGTTCCAGTTCATCACCCTGGCCGGCTTCCACGCCCTGAACTACTCGATGTTCGACCTCGCCCACGGTTACGCCCGTGAAGGCATGAGCGCCTACGTCGAGCTCCAGGAAAAGGAATTCGCCTCCGAGTCCCGCGGCTACACCGCGACCAAGCACCAGCGCGAAGTCGGCACCGGCTACTTCGACGACATCGCAACTGCGCTCAACCCGAACGCATCCACGCTGGCCCTGGTGGGATCCACCGAAGAAGGCCAGTTCCACTAACACTTCCCGTTCGACGGCGGACTGGTCACTTCCGGCCTTCGGACCGGCATCGCTCGGCCTGCTATTCCCCACGTCCCGGTTCGACCTCGCTGAGCGAGGACGGACCGGGACGCAGGGCCCCTTTTACGCAGGCTGCCGCGATACCGGCTCCTTCGGCCTTGTGCCTCGGTTACCGCAGTGCCGCTATACGCCGTCGAACTTCCCTTTCGTCTTTAAGGAGACTGAAATGAACAGCTTCACTGACAACTTCACGATCAATGGCATCACTTTGACCGCGCAGCCTATCTGCCGGCAGGGCGAGGTTCTCACTCCCGATGCTTTGGCTTTTGTGGCCAAATTGCACCGGGCGACGGCGGCGCGGCGCCAGGAGCTGCTGCAGGCCCGCCGGGCCCGCCGGGCGGACATCGCCAAGGGACTCGACCCGCGGTTCCTCCGCGAAACCGAGTCCGTCCGCAACGATCCCAACTGGCGCGTCGCTCCCCCGGCCCCCGGTCTGGAGGACCGCCGCGTCGAAATCACCGGTCCGGTGGACAAGAAGATGACAATCAACGCGCTGAACTCCGGCGCCAAGGTATGGCTGGCCGACATGGAAGACTCCTCCACGCCGTCGTGGCGCAACGTCATCCAGGGCCAGCTCAACCTCACCGATGCACTGGAACGCCGGATCGACTTCACCTCCCCGGAGGGCAAGGACTACAAGCTGCGCCCGGCCGGCGAGCTGCCCACCATCGTGGTCCGTCCGCGCGGCTGGCACCTGCCGGAAAAGCACATGCTGATCGACGGAACCCCGATCGCCGGCGGCATTGTGGACTTCGGCCTGTACTTCTTCCACAACGCCCGCCGCCTGCTGGCCCAGGGCAAGGGCCCGTACTTCTACCTGCCGAAGATCGAAAACCACCTCGAAGCACGTCTCTGGAACGACATCTTCATCTTGGCGCAGGACCTGCTGGGCATCCCGCAGGGCACCATCCGCGCCACCGTGCTGATCGAGACCATCACGGCTTCCTTCGAGATGGAAGAGATCCTCTACGAGCTCCGCGACCACGCGGCAGGCCTGAACGCCGGCCGCTGGGACTACATCTTCTCGATGATCAAGAACTTCCGCACCCGCGGCCCCCGTTTCGTCCTGCCGGACCGCGTTCAGGTGACGATGACGGCCCCCTTCATGCGCGCTTACACCGAACAGCTGGTCCGCGCCTGCCACAAGCGCGGCGCCATGGCGATCGGCGGCATGGCTGCAGCTGTCCCCAACCGCAAGGACGAGGCAGCCAACGCGATCGCGTTCGAGAAGGTCCGCGCGGACAAGACCCGCGAGGCCGGCGACGGCTTTGACGGCTCCTGGGTGGCCCACCCGGACCTGGTGCCGGTGTGCCGCGAAGTGTTCGACGGGGTCCTCGGCGACCGACCGAACCAGCTGGACCGACTCCGCGAGGACGTCATCCCGGACGACCGTGCGCTGCTGGACATTGCCTCCACCACGGGCACCATCACCGAGCAGGGCATCCGGAACAACATCGAGGTGGGCATCCGCTACATCGAGTCCTGGCTGCGCGGCAACGGCGCGGTGGCCATCCACAACCTGATGGAGGACGCCGCAACGGCGGAGATCTCCCGCTCGCAGCTGTGGCAGTGGATCTACTCCCACGCAATCACCGACCACGGCGAAATCATCACCCGCGAGTGGGTGGAGGACCTGCTGGACGAGGAGTTCACCCGGCTGGAACGCTTCGAAGGCGACCGTTTCGCCGACGCCCGGGACATCTTTGAGGAAGTCACCCTGGCCGACGCGTTCCCCACGTTCCTGACCCTGCCGGCCTACGCCCGCTTCCTGCACGAGGCACGGGACCGGTCAGAGGACCCGGTCGAGGACGCTGCGCTCGTGGCCGCATAGGCCCGCGGCAGTCGAGCCGAGATTTCCGTTCGCCGGGCAACCACGCCCTTCGCAACAGGCACCCCCGAAATCCGGGGCGGCGGCCCGGCAACGGAAGCACCATTAAGCGCGAACGGACAGTTGAGGCCCTTTTTGAGGGCCTCAACTGTCCGTTCGCGCTTCTGCGTGGGACTTAAGTGTCCGTTCGCGCCCGGCGGGGGGTGGGGGAGGACGACGACGGCGGGACCCGTCAACGGGTCCTCGGCACCTTCCGCACGGAGAGGGTGGTGCCCAGGAAGAATGCCGCCACCGAAGCGAGGATCAGCAGCAGCGGGTTGGTCCATGATCCGGACAACCCGTGGACGTAGCCGAGGAGTGTCGGCGCAGTGGCGCCAACCGAGTAGCCCACCCCCTGCACGACGGCGGACATCCGGCCGGCGGACGCCTGGTCGCGGGCCAGTTTGATGATGGCAATGAAGATGACCGTGATGCCGCCGCCCTGCGCCGCGCCGCCCAGGGAGGACCAGAGCCACCACAGTTCCGGGGCCAGCAGCAGGCCAAGGGGAACGGTCAGCCACATAACGCCCAAGGTGACCGCCACCGCCGTCGTACTGGCAAACCTGGCCACCATGGGCACGCCGAGGCCGCCCACAATGGCGAGGATCTGGAAGAGCGAGGACCCGGCACCGGCGGCGGAGGGCGCCATGCCCAGTTCGTCGATCAGGAAGGTCGGCAGCCACGCCGTGACGCCGTAGTAGGAGAAAGCCTGCCCGGCAAAGCCTGCCGTGAGCCCCACAGTGATCCAGCGCGACGCCGGCCTGCCGCCGGCCGGACGGGGATTGGAGTCCTCGACGGCGGCCGGCACGAAGGCCTGCCTGCCGGCTGCCATCACCCAGAAGACGATAGCGGCCACGGCGAACAGCCCGCTGGCCGCCAGCGAAAGCCGCCAGCCGGCAAACTCGGCCAGCGGCGCGGTGACCACCGAGGTCAGGAAGGATCCGATGTTCAGGGCCGCGGTGTAGATGCCCATGGCAGTCCCCTGGCGCCGCGGCGAGAAGTCACGCCGGATGATCAGCGGCACGGCGATGTTGCCGATCGTGATGGCCAGGCCGATGATCGCGGTGCCGAACAGCACCAGGACACCGTTGCCCGCGGAGCGGACTATGACGCCGGCGAGCACGCCCAGGAGGGTGAGCATGATGGCGAACTCAGCACCGAATTTCCTGCCCGCGAACGACGCGAGGGGCGCCGCCAGGGAAAAGCACAGCACCGGAATACCGGTAAGCAGCCCCAGTTCCACCGGCGAGAACCCAAGGTCCTGCTGCATCGGGCCCACCACGGGGGCGACAGCGACAAACGGGCCGCGCATGTTCAGTGCGATGAGTCCGATGCTCGCCAGCAGGATCCAGCCGCGCGGAACCCTGGCGAGGATATTCGCCGTCATGAGGCGGGCTGCGGCTGGGTGCGGAAGCTGGAAATCGGTTTCATCAATTCATTGCTATCATGGCCGCGGCAAGATGACGGGCGTTATCCCGTCGCCTGCAGGGTGGCCTCGATCACGGCAGGAGACAACACATGTTGGGTGACCATTTGGCTGGCGCCGAGGATCGCAGCCTGGTCGCCGGCCATCGCGAGCGCTATCCGCAGATGTGACGTGGCCAGCGGCAGGGACCGCCGGTAAACCACTTCCCGGACTCCGGCCATCAGGTGGTCGCCCGCCTGTCCGAGACTGCCGCCGATCACGATCACCGACGGATTCAGCAGGTTGACCACCATGGCCAGCACGTCCCCCACGTCCCGGCCGGCC
The DNA here is from genome assembly GCF_059423525.1 of Arthrobacter sp. GW460-12-1-14-TSB2. NCBI lineage: Bacteria > Bacillati > Actinomycetota > Actinomycetes > Micrococcales > Micrococcaceae > Arthrobacter > Arthrobacter sp. GW460-12-1-14-TSB2. Next base: position 158,845 of record NZ_JBWKYC010000004.1, on the reverse strand, counting down.
TGGCGGAGCGCCTGGATCGCCTGGAGGTTGCCCTCGCCGACGAGCCGCAGGACATCGCCGCCCTTTTCAGCAGGAAGGCCCTGGCGTGCCAGTTCCCGGGCGACGGCGGGGCCTGATGCCAGCGCTTCGAGGCAGCCGTAGTTGCCGCAGCGGCACAGGACGTCGTCGCCGCGGGGCACCCGCACGTGGCCCAGGTCTCCTGCTGTTCCGTTGGCGCCGCGCTGGAGTTCCCCGCTGCTGATGATGCCGGCACCGATGCCCGTGGCCACTTTGATGAAGAGGAAGTTGTCGTGTTCGGGCCAGTGTGCGGTCCGTTCGCCAAGGGCCATGATGTTGACGTCGTTGTCCACCAGCACCGGAACCGGCAGTGAGCGCTGGACGTAGCGGACCACGTCGAACCCGTCCCAGCCGGGCATGATGGGCGGCTTCACCGGCATGCCGGTGGCGTGCTCCACCGGACCCGGCAGCCCGATCCCGATGCCGGCGAGGTCCGCGGTGGTCCTGCCGGCTTCACCGAGGAGTGCTTTGCCTTCCTCCACCACGCGGCCCAGGACCGCTTCGGGGCCGTCGGCAACGTCCTGGGCCAGGCGGCGTTCGGACAACACATTGCCACCGAGGTCGGTGACGGCAACGATCACGTGCGTGGCGCCGACGTCGACTGCCAGAACAGAGCGGGCGGCGGGGTTGAAGGCAAAGCGCGACGGCGGCCTGCCGCCGCTGGAGCTCGCCTCACCGGCGGGTCCAACCAGCCCGGAGGAGATCAGTGCGTCGATACGGGCGGCCACGGTGGACCGCGCCAGGCCGGTGGTCAAGGCCAGTTCGGCCCGCGTGCGGGCTTTGCCGTCGCGGAGCAGCTGGAAGAGATCGCCTGCCCGGGAAAGGCTCCCGGCACCCTCGGGGGCGGTATCGGTTCCGGCGTCGGTGCCGGTCTCTTTTCCAGACGTTGGACTCATGAGTCAGTGATAGCACGAAGCGCTTATGCATGTCACGCCACCGAAAGATCGTCGATAACTTTTCAACTTTTGCTTGACGATCGACAAAAGTCGTTCTAGCTTGATGTGTGAGCGGTGTCACTGAAGCCAGGCGCCGCCGAGAAGTCACGGCCACCACGCTCCAGCTATTACAAAGAGGTAAGCAACTTGTCGAGCCAAGCACAGGCATCACCGGCCCTCCTGGGCGTCGGCATTCTGGGCGCAGGACCTGTTACCCAGGCCATCCACCTGCCGTCGCTCGCACGGTTGGGGGACATCCTTGAAGTCCGCCACATCATGGACGTCGACCCTGCAGTGGCCGAATCGGTGGCAGGCAGGGTCGGAGCACGTTTCAGCACCAGCATGGACGAACTCCTCGCGGACCCTGCCGTGGACATCGTGGCCATCTGCAGCCCGCACCAGTTCCACGCAGCCCAGGTCATCGCGGCCTGCCGGGCGGGCAAGAAGGCTGTGCTCTGCGAAAAGCCGTTCGCCATGAACGGCGAAGAGGCCGCCGCAATCTCCGCCGTGTCAGCCGAAACCGGCGTCCCTATCATCGTGGGCGCCATGCACACCTTCGATCCGGGCTGGCTTGCAGCGGAAGATGCCTGGGGCGACCTGCCGGAGCAGGTGCACACTGTCCGGTCCTCCATCGTCCTTCCGCCGAACCCGCGATTTGAGGACTTTGCCACGGAGATCGTGGGCCGCGTGACCCCGCCGTCCAGTGACTCGACCGATCCGGAGGTCATCAAGGGCATGCTCACGGGCGGGGTGATGGGCCTGGCCATTCACGACCTTCCGCTGGTCCGCCGCTTCACCCCGGACTTCGCAGACGTGGAGGTCCTGCATGCTGAAATCGTGCGCCCGTTTGGCTATGTCATCTCCCTGCGGGCCGGAAACGTCGCCATCGAACTCCGTGCCGCGATGAACGCCACCTGGGAACCCGCCTGGGAGTTTGAGGCCATCGGCGACGACGCCGCCCTGAAAATCGACTTCACCCCGTCCTACGTCCAGGCCGGCTCGGCAACGGCCCGGATCCGGACGGCCGGACGAACCACGGTGCTGGGCCCCTTCGGCCACAACGGCTACGAGGGCGAGTGGCGCAAACTGGCCGAACTGGCCCGCGGCACGGGCCAGCCGCCGTCCGCCGAGACCCTGATCCATGACCTTGAGTTCGCACTGGCGATCGCCGAAGCGGCCGCCGGCCGGGTAGATACAGGCCGAGTTGATGCTGGCAGTGCCGCCGGCGGAACAACAGCAGACCAGGAGGTCAACGCATGACCACGCAGCTGTCCGTGTACGCGGATCCGCAGGCTGAAGCAGCAGGTGCGGTGTCCGCCGTCGTCGCTTCCCTGCCCTTGTCTTTTGCCCCTGCCGCCCCCGCCATTGCCGCCGCACCGGCAGCGTCCGGGCCGGACGTCATCGCCGTCTCCGGCCATGCTGGCTGGACCGAACGGGCGGCCGCCGCGGTCCGCAAGGGGGCCAAGGGCATTGTGGTGTCTTCGCCGGTGGCAGAAGATCCCGCGGCATTGGTCGGTGTCGCCGAAGCGGCCGGCTCCGTGGTGGTGCTTGACCAGCCGTGGGCCGGCAACCTGGCGCTGGCCGGTTCCAGCGAGAACGTGCACAACGTCATCGCCGGTGCCCTCGAGGATGCCGTTCTGCTCGACTCGGTTGCCATTGCGGCACCCGGAACGGACCCCCGGGACCTGCTGACGGAACAGTTCTCCGTGCTGGTCCAATGCGGGATAGAGGTGCGGAACGTGCGCATGGTCCAGCGCAATGAAAACGGCTACACGGTTGCCGGAGTCCTGGCCGGCGGCGTGCCGGTCGCCCTGCAGGGCATCCTCACCTCCGCGCTGCCAGCCACCGCGAGTGTCTCGATCCTCACCTCAACCGGCCGTGCCGACGTCGTACTGCCGGACCCCGCAGCGGCTTGGCCTGCCGTGGTCCGGGCAGTAACCAAAGAAGGAGCAACGGCGCTTCCCACGCTGTACGAATCGTCCCACCGGACCAGCTGGTCGAGGATCCACTCGCATCTTTCTTCCGGGATCCCGGCCACGGACCTCGCCCAGTTCTCTACCGTCTTGTCCCTCGTCACCCAACTCACCAGCTAGACAGCCCTACCGAACCACCAGCAGTTCCCGCTCTCCAGTCAGCATCCACTCATTGTCGAGAAGGGCCCGGGCATTCAGTCACTCCGGGCCCTGAAAGGAAACCATCGTGTCTACCAATCCCTCCATCGCATCTTCCGCCTTCTCCCGGCGGGGGTTCCTGGGCTTCGCTGCCGCCGCGGCCTCCGTCCCCCTCCTCGCTGCCTGCGGCGGCGGCTCCGCTTCGCAGGGCGGTGGCGGAGCAGCAGGAAGCATCAAGTTCTGGGACATGCCCTGGGCCACCCCCGCCTACAACGACGCCGCCAAGAAGATCGCCGAAGGCTTCTCCGGGGCCAACAGCAAGGCCAGCTACCAGCTCATCCAGTGGAACAACTTCTACCAGACGTTCTCCTCGGCCATTGCGTCAAAGACCGGCCCGGCAGTTTCCACCGGCGGCGGCTTCCAGGCGTTCCAGTTCGAGCAGCAGGGCCAGATCGCGTACGCCGACAAGGTCTTCGAGGCACTGAAGAAGAACGGCCAGTTCGATGACTTCCTGCCCGGCGTCGTGGAGCCCTTCAAGACGGACAAGGGCTACGTGGCGGTTCCCTGGCAGTTGGACATCCGGCCGCTCTGGTACCGCAAGTCCCTGTTCGAGAAAGCCGGTGTCGAGGTTCCCAAGGACTGGGCAACCCTGCTTGAGGCCGGCAAGAAGCTGAAGAGCGCCGGAGCCGTCGGCTTCGCCACCGGCTCCGGGGCGGGCAACAACATCGGCAACCACCTCATGATCATGATGATGCTCAACAACGGCGGTGGCGTCTTCAGCAAGGAAGGCCAGGTCGATATCATGAACGACCGCAACGTGGAGGCCGTCGAGTTCATGCTTGAGCTGGTCTCGAATGGCATTATCGATCCTGCCGCCGTCAGCTACACCACGGACAACCTCAACGCCCAGTGGAAGGACGGCAAGGCAGCGTACGGCATGTTGACGCTGGGAGTTCCCGAGCGCGTTGGCGATACCTCCGGCGACATCGTGGTGGCAAGCCCGATGGCCGGTCCACACGGGGACAAGGCCGCCCTGATCTTCCCGAACAACATCATGATGTACACCAACACGCCGTCGCAGGAAGCCTCCGAAGCGTTCGTGGTCTACTACCTGGGCCAGTTGAAAGAACTGTGGAAGCAGAAGCTCATGAACGCCCTGCCGGTGTTCAAGTCCATCACCGAGATGCCCGAATTTACGTCCGACCCCAACAACGTGAAGATCGTCAAGGAATACGTGCCGATCGCCAAGACTTTCGCTTCCCAGGGCACTGCCCTCAGCGCCGATCTCGCTGCCCTCGACGGTGGCCAGGCCCTGAACCAGTTCACCCAGACCATCCTCACCGGCAAGTCCGACGCCAAGTCCGCCCTGCAGGCTTTCGAGTCCGGCCTCAAGTCCATCCTTAAGAAGTAGGCGGCCAGCACCATGTCGTCCACAACAGCACCGTCCGGCCTCGCCCGGGCCCGTAAGGGGCTTGCCCCCGGCGGGCCCGGGGGCGGGTCACCGAATCCCGGGAACCAGAATCGCAAGAGCAAGCTCAGTGCACAGACCAGCCGGACATTCTTCTGGCTCCTGCTTCCCTCAGTCATCCTGCTCGTCCTGATCCACGGCTACCCGCTCTTCCAAGCCGGCATCCAGGCCACCCACAACGGCAACCTGATCCAAACCGGTGACTTCGTGGGCATCGAAAACTTCCAGGGCGTGCTGGCATCGCCGGCGTTCTGGAAAGCCGCCCAGTTCACCCTGCTGTTCACCATCGTCGGCGTCTTCGGCTCGTGGGCCGTAGGCCTTGGGCTCGCCCTGCTGCTCCGCACGAAGATCCCGGCCGGCGGCACCTTCAAGGTCCTGTTGCTCCTTCCGTGGGTGGTCCCCATCGTGGTGTCCTCCACCGCCTGGAACTGGCTGGTTGCCACCCCGGACAGCCTCATCCCCTCCCTCTTCCGCAACCTTGGCCTTGGCACCCCGCTCTTCCTGGCGGACCCCACCCTCGCCGCCACTACCGTCATGATCTTCAAAGTCTGGGTCAGCTTCCCCTTCATGATGATGATGATCTCTGCCGCCCTGGCCTCCGTGGACAACACCGTCTACGAGGCAGCCAGCATGGACGGCGCCACGCGCTGGCAGCAGTTCAGCCAGATCACACTCCCGCTGATCGCCCGGTCCACCTACATCAGCTGGATCCTGATGACCATCTTCTGTGTCAACGACTTCCCCACCATCTACCTGCTCACCGGCGGCGGCCCCGTTGACGCCACCACCTCCCTCGTGGTCCTGGCCTACCGAACCGTCTTCCAGGACTTTGCCACCGGACCCGGCGTCGCCATCGCGTTCCTGATGACCATGACCCTGGTGGTTATCTCCGTTCTCCTGTACCGCCAGATCCGAAAGTCGAGCGTCGAATAATGAGCGCAGTAGTCCACGCCCATCCCGAGTCCGGCCCGGTCCTTGGCGTCGCCGGCCCCGCCAAGAACAAGCGCGTCCTCTCCGAAGCCGGCCACCGCGGCCAGTGGTGGCGGTTCATCGCCATCCTGATCATCACCGCGGTCGTCCTCGTACCGATCATGGTCACTGTGGTGCTCGCGTTCACGCCCGGTCCGAACAGCACCGCTACCGGCCTGACGTTCGAGAACCTCAGCAACGTCTTCTCGAAGACACTGGCCGCCACCTGGCTGCAGAACAGCCTCATCACCACACTCGCCACAGTGGTGGTCTCCGTAGCGGTGGCAGCACCGGCCGGCTACGTCCTCTCCCGCGGCCGGAGCAAAGCAGTCTCCGGCTACTCCCTGCTGCTGTTCGTCATGCAGTCACTGCCCGTCATCACTTCCGTGGTACCGCTGTTCATCCTGTTTGCAGGCATGGGACTGGTGGACAACCTCATGGGCCTGACCATCATCTATGTCGGCTCCACCATGACGGTCGCCACCTGGATGATGGCCGCCTACTTCGACTCCATCCCGATCAGCCTTGAGGAAGCGTCGTGGATCGATGGCTGCTCCGTCTTCGGCTCCTTCACCAAGGTGGTGCTCCGAAACTCCCTGCCCGGCATCCTCTCCACCGCCATCTTCGCCTTCCTGCTGGCCTGGAACGACTACCTTGTAGCAATCGTGTTCCTCCGCTCCAACGAGATCTTCACCCTCCCCATGGGGGTCCAGTCCTTCTTCCAACAGAACAACACCGATTGGTCCGGAGTCATGGCCCTCGCCGTGATCATGATGCTCCCGCCCGTCATCGTCTTCGCCACCCTGAACAAATACTTCAGCGTCGGCGGCATCGGCGGATCCCTCGCCGGCCGCTAGCCCTGAGCCTCCCCGCACTTCCGTAACGTAACTCCCGCAAAGGAACGACATGTCTTACTCACTTCAGCTCTACACCCTGCGCAATGCCATCCAGGAGGACCTGCCCGGCACCATCAGGAAGGTGGCTGAGATCGGCTTCACCCAGGTTGAGCCCTACAACTTCGTGGCCACGGCAGCCGAACTCGGTACCGCCCTGAAGGAAAACGGCCTCACCGCCCCGTCCGGCCACGCACCGCTGCTCAGCCAGGACCAGGACGAAATCTTCGCCGCCGCCAAGGACCTGGGCATCAGCACCGTCATCGACCCCTACCTGCCCGCCGAGCACTGGCAGAAGGCCGAGGACATCCAGGCCACCGCCGCCAAGCTCAACGCGGCAGCTAAGAAGGGCGCCGAATACGGCATCCGCGTCGGCTACCACAACCACGCCTGGGAGCTGGAGTCCATCATCGAGGGCCGCACGGCACTGGAATACTTCGCTGACCTCCTGGACCCCGAGCTGGTCCTGGAAGTGGACACCTACTGGGTTGCCGTCGGCGGCCAGGACCCCGTGGACATCCTGGCCAAGCTCGGGGACCGCGTGAAGTTCATCCACATCAAGGACGGCCCCGCCACCACAGACACCAAGGCCCAGCAGCCCGCCGGACAAGGCACGATCCCCGTCTGGGACGTCATCGGCGCCGCCAAGTCCCTGGAAGTGGGCGTCGTGGAGTTCGACGACTACTCCGGCGACATCTTCGACGGCATCACCCAGAGCCTGGCGTTCCTGAACACCGGAGCCAACACCGAAGCAAGCGAAGGAGCGCGGGCATGAGCACCTCCTCCCCGAAGAAGGGCCCGGTGGGCGTCGCCGTCATCGGCGCCGGCAACATCAGCAAGCAGTACCTGGACAACCTCACCGTCTTCCCGGACCTGAAGGTCCACGTCATCGCCGACCTGTTCGAGGACGCCGCTGCCGCACGGGCGAAGGAATACGGAATCGCCGAATCCGGCGGCGTGGACGCCGCACTGAACCATCCCGACGTCGAAATCATCGTCAACCTCACCATCCCGGCCGCGCACGTGGAGGTGGCCACGGCGGCCGTCAACGCCGGCAAGCACGTGTGGACCGAGAAGCCGTTCTCGCTTGACCGGGAATCCGGGCTCGGGCTCCTGAAAGCGGCCGACGCCGCGGGGCTGCGGCTGGGCTGCGCCCCGGACACGTTCCTCGGCGCCGGGCTGCAGACCGCACGGCGGGTCATCGAACGCGGCGACATCGGCACGCCGCTGACGGCCATGACCACGTTCCAGACCCCGGGACCGGAATCCTGGCACCCGAATCCGGCGTTCCTCTTCCAGTACGGCGCCGGGCCCCTGTTCGACATGGGCCCGTATTACCTCACCGCACTGGTGCAGACCTTCGGGTCCGTGCGCCGCGTGGCAGCCATCGGCTCCAAAGCCAAGGAAGTCCGCGTCATCGGATCCGGACCCAAGCTGGGCGAGGAGTTCACGGTGGAGGTCCCCACGCATGTGTCCGCGATGGCCCAGTTCGAGGGCGGCCAGTCCTCGCACAGCGTCTTCTCGTTCGAGTCCCCCCGCCAGCGGATGGGCTTCGTGGAGATCACCGGCACGGAAGCGACCATCTCCCTCCCGGACCCCAACTATTTCGACGGCGATGTGCGGCTCTGGCGCGCGGGCGACGAAGAGTGGACCGTCATCCCCGCAACCGGCCCCACCAACGGCCGCGGCATGGGCGTGCTGGATATGGCCCGTTCCATCCGGGCCGGGGTTCCGCACCGCGCCACGGGCAACCTCGCCTACCACGTGCTGGACACCATGGTCTCGATTTCCGAATCCGTTGAATCCGGCACCTTTGTCAACGTCGAAAGCTCCGCGCCCGCGTCCTCTGCCCTCCCCGAGGACTGGGACCCCACCGCTTCCACCCTCTAGGAACCAGGCAATGAACTCCCCCGAAAGCACGGACGGCACCAACCCCGACAACTCACCGCTGGGTGTGGCGATGATCGGCTACGCGTTTATGGGCAAGGCCCACTCGAACGCCTGGCGGAACGTCGCGTCCTACTTCGACGTCCCGGCCTTCGAGCAGAAAGTGCTCGTGGGCCGCGACGCCGGGCAGGTCGCGGCGGCCGCCAGGAAATACGGCTGGGCGGAAACAGCGACCGACTGGCGCTCGGTCCTGGAGCGGGACGACATTCATATTGTGGATATCTGCGCCCCGGGGTGGATGCATGCCGAGATCGCCGTCGCGGCGCTCGAGGCCGGCAAGCATGTCCTGGTCGAGAAGCCCCTGGCCAACACCCTGGCCGAGGCCGAAACGATGGCGGACGCCGCCCGGTCCGCCCGGGAACGCGGCGTGCAGTCCATGATCGGCTTCAACTACCGCCGCGTCCCGGCTCTGGCCCTCGCGAAAGAGCTCATCGCCGAAGGCCGGCTCGGTACCGTCCGGCACGTCCGCGCCGCCTACCTGCAGGACTGGCTCGTGGACCCGGACTCCCCCATGACGTGGCGGCTGAACAAGGAAACCGCCGGGTCCGGCGCGCTGGGCGACATCGCCTCGCACGCGATCGACCAGGTCATGTTCCTGCTCGGCGGCACCGTCACGGAGGTCTCCGGCCGGCTGCACACTTTCGTTTCTCACCGCCCCGGCGCGGACGGCCCCGAAGAAGTAACGGTCGACGACGCCGCCTGGGCCACGCTCACCCTGGACTCCGGGACCATCGCCTCCGTTGAGGTCTCCCGCATGGCCACCGGACAGAAGAACTCCCTGAAACTGGAGATCTACGGGGACAAGGGCTCCCTCCTGTTCGACCTGGAAACCATCAACGAACTCGGCTTCCTGGACGCCACCCTCCCTGTCCGCGAACAGGGCTTCCGCCGGATCCTGGTCAACGAACCCGAGCACCCGTACATGGCCGCCTGGTGGCCGCAGGGCCACGTGATCGGCTGGGAACACACCTTCACGCACGAAATCCGGGACTTCCTTACCGCGATCGACGGCGGCACCCCGCCGTCGCCGTCGTTCGAAGAGGGCCTGGCCGTGCAGCGGGTGCTGGCCGCCATCGAAGAATCCGCCAACGCCAAGTCCTCCATCATCCAGCTCACCACTTCCCCCGTCCCCGCCATTGAAGGAGCCTGACATGCCCCGCCCGTACACCCTGTTCACCGGCCAGTGGGCCGACCTCCCCTTCGAGGAAGTCGCCAAACTCGCCTCAGGCTGGGGCTACGACGGCCTCGAAATCGCCGTCTCCGGGGACCACCTGGACGCCTGGCGCTGGGACGAACCCGGCTACATCGAGTCCAAACTTGCCGTCCTGGAGAAGTACAACCTGAAGGTCTGGGCCATCTCCAATCACCTCAAGGGCCAGGCCGTCTGCGATGACCCCATCGACTTCCGCCACGAAGCGATTGTCGGGTCCAAGGTCTGGGGCGACGGCGACCCCGAAGGCGTCCGCACCCGCGCCGCCGAGGAAATGAAACACACTGCCCGGCTTGCCAAAGCCCTCGGCGTGGACACCGTCGTCGGGTTCACCGGCTCCTCCATCTGGCAGTACGTCGCCATGTTCCCGCCCGTCCCCGAGAAAGTCATCGAGGCCGGCTACCAGGACTTCGCGGACCGCTGGAACCCCATCCTGGACGTCTTCGACGAATGCGGGGTCCGCTTCGCCCACGAAGTCCACCCGAGCGAGATCGCCTACGACTACTGGACCACCGTCCGCACCCTCGAAGCGATCGGCCACCGGCCCGCGTTCGGGCTGAACTGGGACCCGTCCCACTTCATGTGGCAGGGCATCGACCCGGTCTCCTTCATCTGGGACTTCAAGGACCGGATCTACCACGTGGACTGCAAGGACACCAAGCTCCGCCCCACCGGCCGCAACACCGTCATGGGCTCCCACCTGCCCTGGGGCGACCCCCGACGCGGCTGGGACTTCGTCTCCGCCGGACGCGGCGATGTCCCCTGGGAATCGTCCTTCCGCGCCCTCACCGCGATCGGCTACAACGGCCCCATCTCCGTGGAATGGGAAGACGCCGGCATGGACCGCCTCCACGGCGCCCCCGAGGCCCTGGCAGCGCTGAAGAAGTTCGACTTCCCCGCCTCGCAGACCAGCTTCGACGCCGCCTTCAGCAGCAAGGACTAGTCATGCCAGGAATTGAAACGCCCGGCGGCGGCGATGGTTTTGTCCCGCTGTTCGACGGCACCACCTTGGCCGGCTGGCGAACGGTACCCCGTATCTACGGCACCGAGTATCCGGGTGGTCCGGCCCTCTTGGAACGCTTTGCCGACCTTGGTTTGACCCCGCCTGTGGAACCCGAGAAGCACCCGGCCCGCTGGTTCGTGGAAGACGGCGTCCTGGTCGGCGAGCAGGACTCCCCCGGCAGCGGCTACGGCGGCTACCTGGTGAGCGAGCAGGCGTTCGGCGACTTCGAACTGGTGCTGGAAATGCGCCCCGACTGGCCGGCGGACACCGGCGTGATGATCCGGCGCCGGCCGGATACGTGGGAAGGTTTCCAGGTCCTGGTGGACCACCGTCCCTCCGGCGGCATCGGCGGGTTCTTCGGCAACGGGCTGGCGAGCTTCTCCGCTGTGCCCTTCGCCGTCAACGTGGCCACGGACGCCGACGGGCGGCCCACCGGTTTGATAGCGGACAACCCGGCCACGTCGGTGGAGCCCGTCACGGAAGAAAAGCGTGCACGCCTGAAGCACGCCGCCGACGTCGAGGACTTCCTCAGCGTCTGGCGCTGGAACGACTGGAACGAACTCCGCATCCGCTGCGTCGGCGCGCTGCCGGTCATCACCACCTGGGTCAACGGGCTCAAGATCGCCGAACTGGACACCGCTACGCTGGACTCGCCGAACTACAACCCGGCGGATGTCCTGGCAGTTCTCGGCGAGCGCGGGCACATCGCGTTGGAAGTCCACGACAACGACTCCATGTTCGGCGAGGCCCGCTGGGGCAAGGGCGCGCAGTGCCGGTGGCGGAACATCCGGATCAAGGAGCTCTGAACATGCTGCGTACCCTTCAGCCCGGCCAGCGCTGCGAGGTGTGGATAGCGTCCGCCACGGGCGAATCCGAACTTGTCTACAGCACCGAGGAGCTCCTCCTCGAAGCGCCGAACTGGACCCTGGACGGCTCGGCCCTCATCCTCAACGGGGACGGGAAGCTGTGGAGCTTTGATGTGGCGGACCGGACACTCGACCAGGTCCCCCTGGCCGGCATCCCCGACCTCAACAACGACCACGTCCTGGCACCCGACGGCCAGGCGATCTACCTCTCGGCGAACGACGGCCACATCTACCGTGCAGCTTTGAGTGGAGGTCCGGCGGCGCGGGTCACTCCCGACGACGGTTCGTTCCATTTCCTCCACGGCGTGAGTCCCGACGGCTGCGAACTCGCTTACGTGGGTATCGAGGCGGGCGACTTTACGCAGCCGGGCCGGCTCAGGACCATACCGTCCGACGGCGGCGCTACCGCCGGGATTGATGTCGGCCCCGGCCATTGCGACGGACCGGAATACTCGCCCGACGGAAAGTGGCTCTACCTGAACACGGAGTCCTTCAGCTCTCTCCCCGGCCACGCCCAGCTTGCCCGCGTGCAGGTTGACGGAAGCGGTTTCGAGCGCCTCCTTGAGAGCGAAACCGTCGACTGGTTTCCCCATCTCTCCCCCGATGGCGAGCTGGCCAGCTACATCCGCTTCCCCGGCGGCACGGAGGGCCACCCCGCGGACCTGCCGGTCGCCGTCGTGCTTGTCTCCACCAGCGACTGGACCGCACCGCTTCACACCTGGCCTCTCTTCGGCGGCCAGGGAACCCTCAACGTCAATAGTTGGTCGCCGGATTCCAGGCGCTTTGCGTTTGTGGCGTACCCGCTGGCCAACACCGACTCACCAAAGGACAACGTTCTTGACTAATCAACCCACCGGCACGTCCGACGGAGCAATCCGCTGGGGCATCCTCGGCACCGGATTCATCGCCGGGCTGCAAGCGCAGGACCTGAACGAGAACGGCTTCACGGTACAGGCCGTCGGGTCACGCTCGCCCGACTCCAGCAAGTCGTTTGCAGAGCAGTACGGCGTGGCAACCGCGCACGGCAGCTATGAGGACTTGGTGGCAGACCCGTCGGTTGACGTGGTCTACATCGCCACGCCGCACCCGTTCCACCATGCCAATGCCGTGCTGGCGTTGAATGCCGGCAAGCATGTGCTGGTGGAAAAGTCGTTCACCATGAACGCCCGCGAAGCCCAGGACATTGTTGACCTCGCGGAATCCAAGGGGCTCGTGGCCCTGGAAGCCATGTGGACCCGGTTCCTCCCGCACATGGTCCGCCTCCGCGCCATCATCCAGGAAGGCACCATCGGCGAGGTCCGGAAGGTGGTCGCCAGCCACAACCAGAGCCTGCCCAAGGACCCTGCCCACCGGTTGAACGATCCTGCACTGGGCGGCGGAGCGCTGCTGGACCTCGGCATCTACCCGATCTCCTTTGCGTTCGACATCCTGGGCACCCCGGAGACCATTCGCGCCAGTGCCTCCATGACCGCGACGGGTGTGGACCGGCAGACTGCGGCCATCTTTGAATACGCCGGCGGCCGGCAGGCCATTGTGGACTGCGAACTGGACGCCGCCAGCGCCAACCGGGCCATGGTCATCGGGACCGAAGGGTGGATCGACATCGAATCCACCTGGTACAACCCCGTGCCATTCACCGTTCATACGCTGGATGGCAGCGTTATTGAACGCTACGAGCAGCCCGTCAACAGTCGCGGTATGCAGTACCAGGCTGCAGAACTGGAACGCCTGATCCGCGCGGGCGATACCGCCGGCACCATCCTTCCTCCAAGTGAATCAGTCGCCGTCATGGCCGCCATGGACGAAATCCGCCGCCAGATCGGCCTCAGCTACGACGCCGACGCCACACCCGACGGGACTTCCCTTGACTGACACCGACTCACCAAGAATCACCGAACTGCGCCGGCACGAGGAAGAGCTCGTCTTCCCCGGCTTTGACCATCACGACGCCTGGCGCCTCGGCTCGCTCATCGCCAACCGCGCCATCGCCGAGGGCCATTCCGTGGCCATCGATATCCGGCGCCACAACGTGGTTCTCTTCCGCTGTGTCCTGCCCGGCGCCACCGCCGACCAGGAGGAATGGATCCGCCGCAAGTCGGCAAGCACCCTGCGTTTTGAACGCAGCACGGCCCTGATGTCCGAGGAGTTCGCGGCCAAGCGCTTCGACCCCACGCAGGGAGGGTGGCTCACGCCGGAGGACTACACGCTGGCCGGAGGCTCATTCCCTATCCGTGTCCGGGGCACGGGCGTTGTCGCCGCCGTTACGGCATCCGGGCTGTCCTCCGACGACGACCACCAGCTGGTGGTCGACAGCATCAGAACCTACCTCGCGGAGGTCGCGGACTAGGATTTTGGGCATGACGCACACCATCCGCAAAGCAACAGCGGACGACGCCGGCCGGCTGGCTGCACTCGCCGCCGTCACCTTTCCGCTTGCCTGCCCGCCGCAGTCCTCCCCCGCCGATATCGCGGCGCACCTTGCGAACACGCTCAGCGACGCGAACTTCCGGAGCTATCTGGCGGATCCCGGCATCACTGTCCTGGTGATCGATGCCGACGGCGACCTCCGCGGCTACAGCATGCTCGTGGACCGTCCGGCCGCTGACCCGGACGTTGCCGCCGCCCTGACCATCCTGCCGGCGGCGGAGCTCAGCAAGTGCTACGTCCACCCCGACCATCACGGGCTCGGTGCCGCGGCCGAACTGATGCACGCGAGCCTGGGCGAGGCCGCAGCATCCGGTGCCCGCGGCATGTGGCTTGGCGTCAACAGCCAGAACGCAAAGGCCATCCGCTTCTACGAAAAATCGGGCTTCCGGAAAGTCGGCACCAAATCGTTCAACCTGGGAGCCACGGTGGAGCACGACTTCGTGATGGAGCGGGCAGTCCCAGGTGTGCCCAGTGACGAACGCGACATGCCCGCCGGGGAATGGACCAGGTAAGCAAGCGGTTGTCGCCAGCATGAAGATTGAGATCTGGTCCGACGTCGCGTGTCCCTGGTGCTACATCGGCAAGCGCCGTTTCGAAGCCGCCCTGGCCGAGTTCCCGCACCGCGAGTCCGTGGAGGTGCAGTGGCGCAGCTACCAGCTGGACCCCACCCTGCCCGAACACTACGACGGTACCGAACTGGAGTACCTAAGCACTCGTAAAGGCATGGCACCGGCACAGGTCTCCCAGATGTTCGAACATGTGGCGGAACAGGCGAAGGGTGAGGGCCTCAACTACCGGTTTGACGCCGTCGTGGTTGCCAACAGCTTCACGGCCCACCGGCTGATCCACCTGGCTGCCGCCCACGGCAAGCAGGATGCCGCCAAAGAGCGCTTACTGAGCGACCACTTCGAGCAAGGCAAGGACATCGGCAGCCGCGAGTACCTCACGTCCCTGGGACAGGACCTGGACATCGACGCCGGCGAACTGGACGAGCTGTTCACCACCGACAAGTATGCGGACGACGTCCGGTCCGACTTCGAGGAAGGCCGCGCCCTGGGCATCAGCGGCGTGCCGTTCTTCGTGATCGACCGCAAGTACGGCCTGTCCGGCGCCCAGCCGTCAGCGATGTTCAGCCAGGCACTCAACCAGGCGTGGCAGGAAAAGCAGCCCCTGGTCATGGCGGGCGCCGGCGCTCCGGGCAGCGAAGGCGGCAAAGTCAGCCACGGCGGCGCGGAAGCCTGCGGCCCCGACGGCTGCGCCGTCTAACTCCCGGCGCCGGCGGCCGCAGTTTGCTGACAGATCACTGTAAAGTGTCTGTATGCCTAGGATTTCGGCCGCCACGAATGCTGCCCAACGAGCCGAGACCCAACGCCGCATCCTGACCGGCTTCGGAGAGCTCCTCTTCACCCACGGACTGCCCGGGCTCACCATGACGGACGTTGCCCGCCATGCCGGCATCGGCCGCACCGCCGTGTACAACTACTACGCGGACATCGAAGAACTGCTGATCGCCTACGCGCTGGACGAAACCGAGCGCTTCCTCGACGGCCTGCGGGAGTCGCTGCAGTCCCTGGAGAATCCGGTGGAGCGCCTGGCACTGTACGTCCGGACCCAGGTGGAGGACCTGAGCCGCCGCCACCTGCCGCCCGGTCCGGCCATGGCCGCCGTGCTTTCGCCCACGTCCTTTTCGAAGCTCGCGGACCACGTGGGCGAACTCAGCCTCCTCCTGCAGGACATCCTGCGTGACGCGATGGCGCAGGGCTACCTTCCCGAGGCGGACATCACCCAGCTGGCCCAGCTCATCCACGGCACGCTGTCCTCCAGCGCCGCCCGCGGCGACGGCACGCCCGAAGCAGTGCTCCGCACCGTCCGGTTCATCCAGCTGGGCGCGGGGGCACGGTTCGACGACGACGGCCGTCCCGTCAGGCTTGCCACGCCGTAGCTGGACTCAGCCTGGCGGCTCCAGCATCCCCGGCTGAGCACGCCTGGTCAACATCCCCGGCTCAGCCCGCTTTCGGAATCACCGGCCACTTGGAGCTGTCGACGATCCGGCGGCTCTCCCGCGGGCAGCTGAGCTGGCCGGGCGTCTGGTCCACGAGGTCCGGCGCAGTCAGTTCCTTGAATTCTCCGGTGAGGATCACATCCACGCTGCCGTCCGAACGGCCATCCTGGAAGTAGTCCGACTTTGGCAGGTTCCGCTGGACACTGAAGGCGGCCGACTGGCCCGCGGCACCGGAAACCACTGCGGCCACACCCCGGTAACCGGACTGGGTGTTGTCCACCACGGCCACCGCGAATTTCCTGGCCAGGAACTCGTCGGCCACGGACCGCGCCAGGCCGGGCCGGTTGGTGGCGTTGTAGACGTTGAGGCTGACCTTGTCGTTCGGTGTGTAGTCAAACGTTGTTGCGGGACACGCCGAGACTGCAGACCGGCTCCGCTCCGCCGTCGGAATCTTGATCTGTCCGTTGATGATGGCCAGCGCTACGACGATCGCGGAGATGATCAGCCCCACCAGCAGGACCAGCACCACCCCGTGCAGGATCCGCCGGCGCAGCCGGACAGGGTTTTCTTCGGTGTCGTCATGCTCAACGAAAGTGGCCCGGAGTTCCTGCCCGGAGACCACGCGGTGGCCGTGCAGGACAGTGATGTCCTTGGGTTTCCTAGCCATCTATCACCAGCACACGGGCGTGGATGGCGGTGCGCTGATGCAGTGCGGTCCGGACGGCACGGTGCAGGCCGTCCTCGAGGTACAGGGTTCCCCGGTATTGCACAACGTGGGGAAAGAGGTCACCGAAGAACGTGGAGTCCTCGGCGAGGAGGGCCTCGAGGTCGAGGGTGCGCTTGGTGGTCACCAGCTCATCGAGCCTGACGGGGCGCGGAGGAAGGGCGGCCCACTCCTTGGGAGTGTTGTAACCATGGTCGGGGTAAGGGCGGCCCTCGCCCACAGCTTTGAATATCACCCTGCAAGCCTAAAGACGTTGCCCGCCCAAGGGAACGAATGACCGCGCACAGTTCCAAGGTTGTAGCCAAACAGTGACCATTGACCGGCAGCAACCCTCAAGGCAACATTCTGCACCGGCCCGTTCCGGACTGAGAGAATGGAGCCATGACTGCACCCGAAAACCATGCGGCCGCGTCGCCGTCGGCCCCTCCCCTTGCCCTCCTGCTCGACGTCGACGGTCCGGTGGCGAGTCCCGTCACCCGCAACGTCAAGCCGGAGATCATCGCGGACATGGTGGCGCTGGCCACCGCGGGCATTCCCGTCATCTTCAATACGGGCCGCTCGGACGCATTCATCCGCGAACAGGTGATGGAGCCGATGATCGCTGCCGGCATGCCCGCCGGAACCGTCATCCACGCCATCTGCGAAAAAGGTGCCGTCTGGTTCAGCTACACGGCTGCCGGACCCGGTCCCGTCCATGTGGACCACGAACTCGCCGTTCCCCGCGCCTACGGCGATGACGTCCGCCGGCTGGTCTCCGAGGACTACGCGAAACACATGTTCTACGACGAAACCAAGCGTGCCATGGTCTCCGTGGAGCAGCATATCGAGGTGGCCAGCAAGGACTACCTCGAAGAACAGAAACTGTTCGACGCCGACGCCATGGAACTGATGGCCCGTCACGGCCTGGGCGTGGTCCGGCTGGACCACCACGCACCCGATTCAGACGACCAGGTGGACTACCGTGTCGATCCCACCATCATTTCCACGGACATCGAGTCTGTTCGCCTGGGCAAAGACCTGGGGGCCAGCCGCGCCGTCGAAATGCTCGCAGCGCAGGGCATCCGGCCCCTCGCGTGGCGCACCGTGGGCGATTCACGCACCGATTACGCCATGGCCGACTGGCTGCACCACAACGACCACGCCGTGAAACACGTGGACGTCCGCCCCGCGGACGGAGTGCCCGTCAAGCCGTACACGATCCTGACGGCCGCCGACCTGGGGCTCGCCGAAGACGTGATCCACGACGACGCCGGCGGGGCTTTCCTGCGCAGCTGGCGGGACGCCCTGGCCGGCTAAGTCCGGATTAGTCCAGTTTTTTTAGGCGGGTTATCATGCAGGTAGGACCTCTATAAACAAAAGCTCGGAGAAACACCATTACAGACGCACTGGTACAGGATGAGATCTACTACGGCGGCCAGCCGTCCGACGACGGCAGGAGCCACGCCGAGGTAACGTCGCCGGCCGCTGTCGCACGGCTGAAAAACCGCCCCGACGTGGTCCGCCACCGGGGGCGCTATGCGCTGATCAATTCCACCCGCACTCCGTACCAGGCCATGGTGGAGGACCTGCTGTTCATCCGCGGCGTCCTCGCCAACGCGGGCCTGGACTACCTGCTGGTCCGCGGCAACAACCACCGGCCCGTTATCGCGCTGGACTGGGAGAACCGGAAGAAGCTCCGCAACGCGCTGGTTGAGGCGTGCCGCGACGAGCCCGTTTACTCCATGACCGTGGATGCCAAAAAGAAGTCCTCCGTCCTGGTGGCCGACGGCGAGCTCTCCCCCAACCGCCAGGCCCGGATTTTCCGGCTCTACCGCCCGCGCGTGGAACCGGACGGCGGCTTCGACTTCGGCTCGTCCGCCGGCGTGCAGATCGAGCTGTGGAGCTTCGAAGGCAACCAGTTGATCCTGCCGATCGAAAACTCGCTCACCCGCCGCACCATGCTCACCAGCGACGCCAAGCGTGGCACTGTGGAGCGGTACGGCCACACCTGGCCCACCATCGAGAACATGTTCGCGGACCACGCCAGCGACATCAGTTTCGATATTGACATGGTGTTTTCCTGGGTGGACGGCAGCTCGCCGGAGTACATCGCGGCACGGCGCGCGCGGATGGCCGGCGTTGTGGTGGGCGAAGGCGATGACCACGAGGCCCGCTTCCGCCAGATCAACGAACTGAAGTATGCCCTGCGCTCGGTGTACATGTTCGCGCCGTGGGTGCGGCGCATTTTCATCGCAACAGACTCACCCGCACCCGAGTGGCTGGCTGACCACCCCTCGGTGACCATTGTGCGCAGCGAGGAGTTCTTCGCGGACCCGTCAGTGCTCCCGACCCACAACTCGCAGGCGGTCGAATGCCAGCTGCACCACATCGAAGGACTCTCTGAGCACTTCCTGTACTCCAACGACGACATGTTCTTCGGCCGCGCCGTGGGCCCGGACATGTTCTTCACCCCGGGCGGCGTCACCAAGTTCATCGAGGCGGAAACCCGCATCGGCCTGGGCGACAACGACGCCGAGCGAAGCGGTTTCGAAAATGCCGCCAGGGTGAACCGTAAGCTCTTGTGGGACCGGTTCGGCCGTATCACCACCCGGCACCTGGAGCACACCGCAGCTCCGTTGCGGCGCAGCGTGGTGGCCACCATGGAGAAGGAATTCCCGCAGGAGTTCGCCAAAACCGCCGCCAGCCGGTTCCGGGCGGCAGACAACATTTCCGTGACGAATTCGTTCTACCACTACTACGCCCTGTTGACCGGACGGGCGGTGACCCAGACGGCAGCAAAGGTGAGGTACATCGACACCACCATGCGGTCCGGCCTCAATTACCTGCCCAAGCTCCTGGCCAAGCGCAATATGGACTTCTTCTGCCTAAATGACGGCAGCTTCCCCGAGGTCGAGGCCGAGGAGCGCGCCGAACTGGTGACGGACTTCCTGGAAAAGTACTACCCCATCAAGGCGCCCTGGGAAAAGTAGGGCGAAAAGCAGTACGGGTCAGCGGCCCGCACGGATCATCGGGATGGTCTGCGTCGGCGGGTTGCCATGTTTCGCCTGCCGCGGGATCCGGATGCCGGCCGCGGCCAGCCGGCGCTGGGTTTCGGCCGCACTGACCACTTCGCCCACTGCCGCCGCGCTGCCGATCGGCACCACGGAATGCACGATGGTGTGTTCGTACACGTGCACCAGGTTGAAAGCCTGTCCGCCGTCGCGCGGCCGGGTGCCGCCCACAGGGACGTTCAGGTCCTGGGTGTAGCAGGTGGCAGAGGCCACCGATACCGGAATGCCGGCGAAGGTGGCAGTGGTGGAGTAATGCAGGTGCCCGGCCAGGATGGTGCGGACATCCGAGTTGCGGAGCACTGCAGCGAGGGCCGGCTGGTCCCGGAGCTCCACGAGGACGGCAAGGTCCAGCACCGACGGCACCGGAGGATGATGCAGGGCCAGGATGGTGCCGTCCGGAGCGGGAGTGGAGAGCTCCTCGGCAAGCCAGTCGAGCTGCGCCTGGCTCAGTTCGCCGTGGTGGAATCCCGGCACTGACGTATCCAGGGTGATCACCCGGAGCCCGTTGATGAAGTAGCTGTGGTCCACTGGCGCGTCGTTGCCGGTCTGGTCAAGCAGCCCGGTCCGGAAATTCTCACGGTCATCGTGGTTTCCCATGGCCCAGATGACCTGAGCGTTCATTGCCTTGCACGCGGGCTCAACGATGGCCCGGAGTTTCGCATACGCCTCGGCCTCGCCCTGGTCAGCAAGATCGCCGGTGAAAATCACGGCTTCCGGACGGGCCCCTGAGGCTTTGACTTCCTCAAACAATTGTTTCAGGCGGGCTTCGCTGTCTACTGCGCCATAAAGATGATCCGGACCTCCCAACAGGTGGGGGTCGCTCAGGTGGAGAAGAAAATGACGCGGCCGCGGGTGTTCGGCCTCGATGAGCTCCATTACTGCCTTCGTGGTTGGTTGGAAGCTGGTGCTTCCAGTGTCCCTCTCAGTAAGGTCTATCCAACCAGACATTCGGCCAACAATGTGCAAACTCCAGTAGGCATGTTTGAAAATATGGAAAAAACGAGTAGTCCGGCGGACACACTCCGTGCTCAGAATGCGTCCGCCGGCACGTGGTTACTCGGTCCTTGACGGCTTAGCTTAGGTAGCCGTTCGGGTTCAGGACATACTTCGTGGCGGCGCCTGCGTCGAACTCGGCGTAGCCCTTGGGCGCATCTTCCAGGGTGATTGCCTTGGCGTTAACGTTCTTGGCGATATGCACCTTGTCGTGCAGGATCGCCATCATCAACTGGCGGTTGTACTTCATGACGGGACACTGGCCCGTGGTGAAGCTCAGCGACTTGGCCCAGCCCGTTCCCAGGCTGAGGGACAGCGCGCCCTTTTTGGCAGCCTCGTCAATGCCGCCCGGGTCTCCCGTGACGTAGAGCCCTGGGATGCCCAGCGCGCCGCCGGCCGCGGTGAGTTCCATCAGCGAGTTCAGCACCGTGGCCGGAGCCTCCTTGGCGTCGTGGCCGTGGCCCCTGGCCTCGAAGCCGACCGCGTCGACGCCGCAGTCGACTTCCGGGACACCCAGGATCTGTTCGATCTGCTCGGCGGGGCCGCCCTCGGACAGGTCAATGGTTTCGCAGCCGAAGCTGCGCGCCTGCGCCAAACGACCCTCGTTCAGGTCGCCCACAATCACGACGGCGGCACCGAGCAGGTGGGCGCTTGTTGCCGCGGCCAGGCCAACCGGGCCGGCCCCGGCAATGTAGACGGTGGAGCCGACCCCGACGCCGGCGCTCACAGCCCCATGGAATCCCGTGGGGAAGATGTCCGAAAGCATGGCCAGGTCGAGGATCTTTTCCATGGCCCGGTCCTTGTCCGGGAATTTCAGCAGGTTCCAGTCCGCATAGGGCACCAGGACGTAGTTGGCCTGGCCGCCCACCCAGCCGCCCATGTCGACGTAGCCGTAGGCGCTTCCCGGCCGGTCCGGGTTGACGTTGAGGCAGATGCCGGTCTTGCGTTCCTTGCAGTTCCGGCAGCGGCCGCAGGCGATGTTGAAGGGAACGGAGCAGACGTCCCCCACCTTGATGAATTCGACGTCGGGTCCTACTTCCACCACTTCACCGGTGATTTCGTGGCCCAGCACGAGGTCCGGAGGTGCGGTGGTCCGGCCGCGAACCATGTGCTGGTCGGAGCCGCAGATGTTGGTGGCGACGGTCTTGAGGATGACGCCATGACGTACTGAACGGCCCACGTTGGCGGGGTTGACGCCCGGCCCGTCCTTGAGTTCGAAGCTGGGATAGTCAATGTCGATCAGTTCGACTTTGCCAGGCCCCTTGTAGGCAACGGCTTTGTTCCCTGTCATCTCTTTCCTCCTGGTTTCACGGTCACCCGCAAGGATGCCCCGTGTGATTCACGAAGTACTGATGCGCCCTCCCAGGCAGGTATTGACCGGCCGCGCCGTCCGCTGTGCCGCCGCCGGGAAGCCGCGGCCGTGCTGACAGATTGGAGGGTCCGGCCAGTCTAGGCGGTAAGCATACTTAGGAACAGGGGTCGTTGGGCCCTAGCGGCCGGAACAGATTGCTCCGGCGGGAGCCCGTCAGGCCAGTGCATCTTCGATGGCGGCGATGACCTCAGGTGAGTCAGGCTCCACCGTGGGAGCAAAGCGTGCCACCACCACGCCGTCGCGGTTTACGAGGAACTTTTCAAAGTTCCACTTCACGAGGCCGGGAAGGAGTCCGGCCTTAAACCGGGTGAGCTCGGTGTACAGCGGGTGCTGGTCCTTGCCGCGCACGTCTGCCTTCGCGGTCAGCGGGAAGGTGACACCGAAGTTGCGTTCGCAAAACTCGGCAATTTCAGCGTCGTTGCCCGGCTCCTGCCCGGCGAACTGGTTGCACGGGACGCCCAGGACTTCGAATCCGCGGTCCCGGAACTTCCCGTACAGCAGTTCCAGGCCGGCGTACTGCGGCGTGAAACCACATTGGGAAGCCACGTTGACCACCAACACCACGCTTCCCTTGAAGCGGCCAAATTCAGTTTTCGTGCCGTCGTTGAGGGTCAGCGGAATGGAGTGGATCGAATTCACGGTGGGCTTCCTTAAGAAACTGGTCATGGCTGCTATTCGTTGACAACGGCCAAGTGTATGGGTTGGTGCCCGGGGTGAGTTCGGCGGCCGGCTTCCAGCCGGTGAAGGGAGGTGCTGTCAGGGAGTGGGCGTGGCTGTCTCGGTTGGTGACGGTTCAACAATGGCTGTCGGCTCGGGCCCGGCTGTTTGAGTGAGCGTGGGCTCGGCTGTCGGCGCGAGCGTGGGCTCAGCTGTCGGGATGAGCGTGGGCTCGGCTGTCGGCGTGTACGTGGGCTCGGCCGGGGGCGCCGTCGGCACGGTCTCCGTCGGAGTCGCCGTCGCAGTGGACGGCTCTGTCTGGGTTGGCGACGGCGTTTCAGTCGGTGAAGGAGTGGTCGACGGTGTTGCCGTTGAGGTGCCCGTGGGTGGCGGCGTAGTGGTCGCCGTCGGGCTTCCCGACGTCGCCGGAGCGGCCGACGTAGTCGTCGTCGCCGCCGCACTCGCCGATGGCGAAGGCGAAGGCGAAGGCGAAGGCGAAGGCGAAGGCGTCGCCGAGGTGGAAGGCGTCGCCGTGGCCGACGCCGAAGGCGACCCCGGAACGGGTGCTTCCGCGTCCCCGCCCTCCACCGCGTGCGAATTGCTTGCCGAGACGGGAATGGCCCAGGTGGGATCTCCCGCAGGGGCGCCGGCCCCGGGGACGTAACTGATCATGTCTATGTTCCCGAGCTCATCCACTTGCTTAGTGGGCAGGAGCGTCCAGTCCAACGGGTTCGCATGGACGCCGTTGAGGATGGTCTCGAAATGCAGGTGGCACCCCGTGGATGATCCTGTGGTGCCCACTTTCGCGATGACCTCGCCCACTTGGACGGAGTCGCCCTTCTTGACGGCAATTCCCTCCAGGTGGTTGTAGGTGGTGATCAGCCCGTTGCCGTGGTCGATCTCCACGCGGTTGCCACCGCCCCAGGGGTGCCAGCCAACGGCCCTGACCACGCCGGCGTCGGCCGCGTAGACCCGGGTGCCGCAGGCAGCCGCGAAGTCCTGCCCCCAGTGGAACTCACCCGCAGTAGCGGTCAAAGGGCTGACCCGGAGGCCGAAGCCTGAGGTTTCCGTCAGCACTTCAAGGGGGGCCATCAGCGAGCCGGCGGGTGGCCGCCGCGCTTCGTCGGAGGCAACGTTCAGTTCGCGGTGGCCGCTTTTGGATATGGTCCGGATATCGCTGCGGCTGTAGGAAACCAGAGCATTGATATTGGCGTTAATGGCCGCCGGTGCAATACCCAGCGGTTTCATAAAGGCATCCGGCCACCAAGGCGCATTTCCTGCACCGCCCATCGGGGCCTGTTGCGAGGTTGCACCAACCGCTGCCGACGGCGGTGAGGCGGGGCCCTGGAGGCCAAGGGCAATCACGCCAAACGTTGACACAGCGCAGACGCCAAGTATCCGTGCAGCGACGAGGCAAGGCCTGCCGGGATTTTCGTCGTGTCCATATCCCCAGTGATTTCCCACGTGCTGACTCCTGCGATAGGCCCGCCAGACCCCAATCTCGACGGACTTACGATTCCTATGGGAACACAGCCCCCTCCCGTCTGTGAACCCCCAACATCGGGACCGTCAGAACGCTACCGCGGGATTCCGCCATTTCCGGCCGGAATTCCCAGCTGATTCACAGGCGCCGGGGGCTCCTTGGGCTCGTCCGGAGCTGAGCCCGGACGAATATTTGGACCCGAATGCGCAAGAATGGACCATGCGCAATGTCCTCAGGGAGTGGCAGGCCGAGCTCAGGCAAACATTCACCGGTACACGGGGGGCAGTGCCGGGCTGGGTTCCCCGGCTGGAAGAGGGTGACGACGCCGGTTATCACCTTCCGGGGTCCGCCGTCTGGGCGGTCCACGGCTCCATGACCACCATTGTGGCGGGAATCCGCGCCCTCCTGATGCAGGCCCTCCATCCGGGCGCCCTTGCCGGCGTCCAGGACCATTCACGGTTCCGCGAAGATCCGCTGGGGCGGCTGGCTGGAACAATCCGCTGGATCTTCACCGTGTCCTATGGCTCCACGTCCGCCGCGCATGAAGCATCCGGCTTCGTCCTGCGGCTGCACGAATCGGTGCGGGGAGACTACGTGGACGCCCACGGCATCGCCAGGAGCTACGCGGCCAACGACCCCGAGCTGCTCCGGTGGGTACACATCGCGTTCACTGACGCGTTTCTCTCGGCACACAAGATCTGGGGCCGGCCCATCCCCGGCGGCCCGGATGCCTACGTTCGGGAGTGGGCGCACGCGGGACGGCTAATGGGCGTGGATTCGCCGCCCCTCAGTGAGGCGGAAATGCGGGAGCAGCTGGACAGCTGGTACTGCGCCGGCGACCTCCGTTCCGATGAAAGGGTGGCCGAAATTGTGGCCTTCATCCGCAATCCCCCGCTTCACCCATCACTGCGGCCCGGATACAAGATGCTGTTTGCCGCCGCGGTTTCAAGCCTCGAACCGAAATACCGGGACATGCTGGGACTCCGGGCGCCTCGGCTGGGCCCCTTCCCGCTTCCGGTGAGGTTTGGCACCAAAGTGACGCTCGCCGTCGTCGGGGTGGCCCTGGGCGGGGTCCGTCCCGGCGGCAGGATGGGACCGAGCGAGCAGGCCGCACGACGGCGGCTTCGTCGGCTGGGATTTGCCGCCTAGGTGCGGAACGGATGTGCCGCCAAGGTCCGGAACGCAAAAAGGCCCCGGTCCAAGGACCGGGGCCAATACGCGGAGAATGGGGGATTTGAACCCCCGAGGGCGTTAACCCAACACGCGTTCCAGGCGTGCGCCATAGGCCGCTAGGCGAATTCTCCAGTAGCTTCTGAATCAAAAGCAGATACTAGAATACCTGAACTTTTCGGCATCACCCAATTGGGCCGGATTGAACGTGACGGCTGCGAGTTCAGCGGCCGCCCACACCCGTGCACTGCAAGGGCAATCCCACTGCCCGAAAGCGCCATTAACGCAAAAATGGACGCCCCCAATGCGCCCACTCTTCCGGAACACCGTTGAGCTGCCGGGTCCGGCCCTCGCGCCAGGCCCTGCAGCTCACAACCTTGAGTTCAAGTTGAGATTGCCCCAATCGGTGTACATATCCATCGTCCGCTTTGTGCCGATGATAAGCAAGGGTTCCTACCGCATTATCGGCCGACCGTTATCGACTTGTGGCGTTAGCCATTTGTCACTGCCCTTCCGCAGCTACTGAGAAGATGGGCGGATGACGCAACTGCATGCCCTGGTGACCTACGTTCCCGCAGACCACGCGGAGGCTGTCCTGGCAGCCGTGGGCGATGCGGGCGCCGGGCGGATCGGGAATTATTCGCACTGCGCGTTCACCGCCCCTGGCACCGGCCGGTTCACTCCGCTCGCCGGGTCCCGGCCGTTTATCGGTTCGGAGGGCCACAGCGAACAGGTTCCGGAAATAAGGATCGAATGCGTTGTTGACGAAGACGTGCTCGACGCCGTCGTGGCTGCCCTGCGTCTGGCCCACCCCTACGAGGAGCCCGCACTGATGAGCTGGGCGGTCAACGGGCACCCACTCTCGACAGCGCAGAATGGCCCGGGGAGGTAACCGGAGCGGGCTGAAACGGGCCGCCAGGAGCCGATTCGGGGCACACCAAATCATCGGGTAAACTCATTGACGGCCCCTCATGTGGCGTCATCCTGTTGAACTCCCCCAGGACCGGAAGGTAGCAAGGGTAAATGGGCTCTGGCGGGTGCATGGGGGGTCTTTACTATTCCCCCACAGGGCGGCAAACTGTCAGCCCGGATTGGTAGGGTTTTCTCTGTGAGTGTTACAACCGCCCTTTATCGCAGATACCGTCCAGACTCCTTTGCTGACGTTATCGGGCAGGAACACGTCACGGAGCCGCTGATGACGGCGCTGCGCAAGAACCGCGTCAATCACGCCTACCTGTTTTCCGGTCCGCGCGGCTGCGGCAAGACCACCTCGGCCCGCATCCTGGCCCGTTGCCTGAACTGTGCCGAGGGCCCCACGGACACCCCCTGCGGCACGTGCCCCAGCTGCATCGAGCTTGCGCGCGGCGGCTCCGGTTCCCTTGACGTGATCGAGATCGATGCTGCGAGTCACGGCGGCGTGGACGACGCCCGAGACCTTCGCGAACGCGCCACGTACGCTCCTGTCCGGGACCGGTACAAGATCTTCATCATCGACGAAGCCCACATGGTCACTTCGGCAGGCTTCAACGCCCTGCTCAAGATCGTGGAAGAGCCGCCGGAACACATCAAGTTCATCTTTGCCACCACGGAGCCGGACAAGGTAATCGGCACCATCCGTTCGCGGACCCACCACTACCCGTTCCGGCTGGTCCCGCCCGAGCCCCTCATGGCCTATCTTGAGCTGCTCTGCAACCAGGAAAACGTTCCCGTGGCGCCGGGAGTGCTGTCCCTGGTGATCCGCGCCGGCGGCGGTTCCGTCCGGGATTCGCTGTCAGTCCTGGACCAGTTGATGGCCGGCGCCGGCCCCGCGGGACTGGACTATGAACTCGCTGTCGCACTGCTGGGCTACACCCACGCATCCCTTCTGGATGACGTCGTTGAAGCGGTGGCAGCCTCGGATGCAGCCACTGTCTTCCGTGCTGTGGACCGCGTCATCCAGACCGGCCACGATCCGCGCCGCTTCGTGGAGGATCTGCTGGAGCGCTTCCGCGACCTCATCATCGTCCAGGCCATGCCGGAGAGCGCCCAGTCGATCCTGCGCGGCATGCCGGCTGACCAGATAGCCCGGCTGAAGAACCAGGCCCACAACCTGGGCGCAGCCGAGCTGTCCCGGGCGGCAGACGTCACCAACACTGCACTCACCGAGATGACCGGGGCGACGTCGCCGCGGCTTCACCTTGAGCTGCTGTGCGCCCGTATCCTCCTCCCCAATTCCGAGCAGACCGAACGCGGCATCGCCGCCCGGATCGACCGCGTGGAGCGGCGCCTGAACTACGGCGGGAACGACGTCGGTGCTCCCGCCGCTGCTTCAGCGCCGACCCCGCCGGCCGCACCTGTGCCTGCCCCGGCGGCTTCCGCTGGCCCCGCTGTTTCCCCCGCGCCCGCCGCCGCACCCGAACCCTCTCCGGCACGTCCGGTTCAGGTCGCACCCGTACAGGCACCTCCGGTACAGGCCGCGCCGGTTCAGGCACCACCGGTACAGGCCGCGCCGGTTCAGGCAACCGTCCCCGCGGTCGAAGCCGCCGCAGGACGAAGCGAAGCGCCCGCACGCGAATCCATCACTCCGCCGCGGGTTTCCACCACCGACTGGCCTGTTGACGAGCCCTCCGCGAATCGGGGCCCGGCCACCCAGGCGCCCTCACGTTCCGCTGCTCAGCAGGTCCCGCCTGCACCTGCCGCGGCTTCCGCGCCCGCAACGCCAATACCGGCTGAACCGGTTGCGGCTGAGCGCACACCCCTGAAGTCCGAAGCGGCCCAGACGGCGGCGGCCGGCAACCCTGCGGCCCACGGCCCCGCCGGCGACGTCGAGGTCCTGCGCCGCGCCTGGCCTGATGTCCTGCAGACCCTGAGCAAAATCAAGCGCAGCACCTGGGCCCTTGTGGAGCCCAACGCCCAGGTGAGCCAGTTCGACGGCCAGGTGCTCACCTTGGCCTTCACCACGTCCGGACTGGCCGGTGCCTTCGGCCGGGCAGACCATTCGGAAAATCTTCGCCAGGCAATCCACAAAACCGTGGGGATCGACTGCCAGATCAATGCAGTGTCCGGCAGCGCCAGCAGCTCAGCGAGCTCTGAGCCAAACCCAAAAGCACCCGCTAGCCAGGAACCTCCGGCGACGTCCGCTGACGTTGCCTGGGGTCTTGCCCCCGCAACCGCTGCGCCGGCCGCAGGCCCCGCGGTGAGCCCTGCGGCTCAGCGCCCGGCCGCCACGCCTGCCGGCCGCCAGGTCGCTGACACCTCTCCGCTCCGTGCCGCCGACCCTGCCGGCCCTGCCGACGCGCTCAAGGCCACAAACATTGCCAACGCCGCCAACGCTGCCAACGAGGCCAACGAGCTTGAGCCCGCGAAGGTCCGCCCGGCACAGCGGCCGCAAGATGACGCGTCCGGTTCCTACAGCTACCCCGACGATGACTGGGGGCCGCCCCTGGACGAAGATGCTCCCCCGCTGGACGAGGAGCCGCCCATGGACTGGGCTCCGTCCGTTCCGGCGCAGTCAGGTTCGGCGCAGTCAGGGCCGATCCAATCAGGGCCGGTCCAATCAGGGCCGGTCCAGTCCGGCAGGACCTCTCCCGGCGCACCGGAACGTGCACGCGCGGATAGTAGGATCTCCCGCGAACAGCCTTCCGGGAGGTCGACTTCCGCCGACTCTTCACGTGCCGCGGGCGAGCTCTCCAACGACGATCCATGGTCCCGTGCCAAGGAAGAGGCTCCGGGCGTCTGGACCGTAGGTGCCGAGTCGAACGTTGGCAAGTCCGTGGAAGACCCGGACCGCGCCGGCATTCCTGTGGTTCCAGAACCTCAGGCGCCCCAGTACGAGCCGGCGGCGGCCCAGCTCCCCCGGCCCGGCGGGACGCCTGACGAAGCCTCCGCCCACCAACCGGACGGCTCCCCGCGCCCGGCCGAAATCCGGCAGCCGGTGGGTGCACTGGCTGGTGCGAACAGTGCACCCGGCGCAGGCTGGGCAACGTCCGCGCAGTATGTTCCCGCCACGGCCACTGACCCGTCGACAGCGATGGCCGGCCCGGATGTCCGGAACATCGCGTCCGCAACTGCACCGGCGGCCTACGCGTCCGCTCCCGCCCAGCCGGCCCCGGCCCCTGCAACCGCGCCCGGCGCGGTGAAGCAGAGCCTGTACCAGCGGCTGTCCAACAGCCCCGAGGCGGAAGCCGGTAGGGCCAAGGCCCCTGCGCGACAGGCCGAGGCGGTCAAGACCTATGTCCAGGACACACCCAGCCCGGACGACGAAACGATCGAGGAATCGAGCGTGTTTGGACGCGCCGCCGTCGAGCGTATTCTGGGCGGAAAACTGGTGGAGGAACGGTCCTTGGACGGCAGCCCGATCGCCCCCCGCTTCTAGCCTTCCCCGCGGGATGTGCGGGCATCCTTCAAACCAACGAGTCAAACGAACGAGGACATTGTGTACGAAGGTGCAGTTCAAGAGCTGATCGACGAACTGGGCCGCCTTCCCGGGGTGGGGCCCAAGTCCGCCCAGCGGCTGGCTTTCCATATCCTCGAGGCGGACCCGCAGGACATGAAGCGGCTCGTCGAAGCCATCACCACGGTGAAGGAACGGGTGAAGTTCTGCACGGTGTGCGGCAACGTCACTGAGCAGGAATTGTGCAACATCTGCCGCGATACGCGCCGGGATCCCTCGGTCATCTGCGTTGTGGAGGAGTCCAAGGACGTCCTGGCAGTCGAGCGAACCCGTTCCTTCCGAGGCCGCTACCACGTCCTCGGGGGCGCGATTAACCCCATCGCCGGAGTCGGCCCGGAGCAGCTGCGCATCAGGGAACTCCTCACCCGGCTGAACGACGGCGCCATCCAGGAAATCATCATCGCCACGGACCCCAACCTTGAGGGCGAGGCTACCGCCACCTACCTGGCCAGGATGCTGAAGTCGATCGGCATCACCGTCACCCGGCTGGCTTCCGGTCTGCCGGTGGGCGGAGATTTGGAGTACGCGGATGAGGTCACCCTGGGGCGCGCCTTCGAGGGCCGCCGCAACGCCCTGAGCTGATCCCGACAGCGACGGCTCACCATGGAATCGATTGCCTCCATCGTCACTGAACGCCTGGAACTGCGCCTCGTGGCGCAAGCCGACGCAGCCGCCCTCCGAGGATTCCGGGGCCATCCCGACGCAGTCCGCTATTTGTCGCATCAACCCCTGACGGCGGGGCAAACGGACCGGCTCCTCGCTGAACTGCTGGTCCGCGCTGAACGCTCCACGGCCGATTGGTTCCACTACGCCTGGGCGGTAGTCCTCCGCTCAACCGGCGCCGTGATCGGCGATGCCCGCACATGGAACACGGCCGAGCCGCCGCTGTCGGGCGGCATTCCGGCGGACTTTGCCAGCCTTGGCTACCTCCTCCACCCGAACCACCACGGCAAGGGGTACGGCAGCGAAGCCGCCGGGGCACTGGTCCGCTGGCTCTTCACCGAGCGCGGAACGAACGCCATCTACGCTGGCGTCTACGAACCGAACACTGCTTCGCGGCGCCTCCTGGAAGGTCTCGGCTTCGTCCAGGATCAATATTTCACCGCCGCCCAGGACACCTATGGCAAGGGGCTGGCCTCGTGGCGCTACCGCCTGGACCGCGTGGCGTCGCCCCTTGTCGAAGATGACTAACGGGAGGCCACCATGCGGTCACAATTCAGCGCGGCGCTGTTCCCGGCGATAAACTGGGCACATCAGTTACGCCGTCGCGCCGTTTTTGGTTGCTTGGCCCCGGAACCCCGATTTGATGCAGTGAGGGTGCGCGCATGAGTATGCCCACTACCGAAGTGAAAACCGAGAACCAGCCCGGCGTGCTGCCTGTCGCTACTGCCCGCACCAAACAGCTCATCGTGCAAAAGTTCGGCGGCTCATCAGTTTCCGACGCGGACGGCATCAAACGGGTTGCCAAGCGCGTCGTCGATGCACAAAGGGCCGGCAACGAAGTCGTCGTGGTGGTTTCCGCCATGGGTGACACCACGGACGAATTGCTGGACCTTGCCGCCCAGGTCACCGACGCTGCCCCCGCGCGTGAAATGGACATGCTCCTCTCCGCCGGTGAGCGCATTTCCATGGCCCTGGTGGCCATGGCCATCAACAAGCTCGGTGCCTCTGCCCAGTCGTTCACGGGCTCGCAGGCCGGCATGATCACCGACGGCATCCACGGCAAGGCGCGCATCATCGACGTCGACCCCCACCGGATCCGCACCGCCCTGGACAAGGGGCACATCGCCATCGTGGCTGGTTTCCAGGGAATGAGCCGCACCACCAACGAGATCACCACCCTGGGACGCGGCGGATCCGATACCACCGCGGTGGCCCTCGCCGCCGCCTTGGACGCCGATGTCTGCGAGATCTACACGGACGTGGACGGCATCTACACGGCGGATCCCCGCGTTGTGCCCTCCGCCCAGAAGATCGACCGCATCTCCAGCGAAGAAATGCTGGAGCTGGCAGCTTCCGGCGCCAAGATCCTGCACCTGCGTTGCGTGGAATACGCGCGGCGATTCGGCGTGCCTTTGCACGTTCGTTCGTCATTCAGCCAGAACGAAGGCACCTGGGTCATGCCCGGAGCCGACGACAAGATCAAGACTCAAGAGGGAGTTGCCTTGGAGCAGCCAATCATCTCCGGCGTTGCACACGACCGTTCCGAAGCCAAGGTCACTGTGGTGGGCGTCCCGGACATCCCGGGCAAGGCCGCCGCGATCTTCCAGGTGATCGCCGATGCACACTCCAACATCGACATGATCGTTCAGAACGTCTCCACGCATGGAACGGGCCGGACGGACATTTCCTTCACGCTCCCCATCGTGGAAGGTGCCGACGCCCTCGCCGCCCTCCGTGCGGCCCAGCCGGAAATCGGCTTCGAAAGCATCGAGTACAACGAACAGATCGGCAAGCTTTCGCTGATCGGCGCCGGCATGCGCTCCCACCCCGGCGTCTCGGCCACGTTCTTCAAGGCGCTTTCCGATGCCGGCATCAATATCAACATGATCTCGACGTCGGAAATCCGCATCTCCGTGGTGACGCACGCCGACCTGCTGGATGATGCAGTCCGGGCCATCCACAAGGCATTTGACCTGGACAGCGAAGACGAAGCAACTGTGTACGGCGGCACCGGCCGCTAAGGCAGGCCCGCCCGGGTCCCAGGACCAGTGCAATAAAAGAACACCACAAAAGGAACGGCACCGCAGGGAACCCGCGGTGCCGTTCCTTTTGTGGTGTTGATGGGCTGCAAAGGGGTTGCAGCTCCGGCCTTGCGCCGCAACGGCCTACGTGATGTCTTCCTTGCGGACTGCGTAGTGGTGTCCCTCGGAGTCTGTCTCTACCTCGAAATGGGCGAGGTCCTCTTCGGAAGCAGCCTCAAAGTCGTCGTGCTTGTGAACAACGGGGACTGTTGGATCACCGCGGGTGGCTGGTCCAAAGAAGAACCGCAGCTTGTCGGTCTTCATCATGAAGCGCTGTATCGCCTTTGCCACAATTCCCACCCCCTTTCCCTTGCTCGGGTCAAGCAGTGATGCATTGGCCGGTTGGTATCTGTGCCCATATTTTACGCCCGGGGACAGAAAAAGGCCCCGGCCCGCATGCCAGTGTGCGGCACCCCGGTTCGCAGGCTAGCGGAGGGACTTATCCTCCGGATTCCTGGGCACTACATACGTGCTGCCGTCCGGCCTGCGGATGGTTTCCCACTGCTGGGACTCCGCTTCCCGGCGCAAAAGCAGCGCCTTGTTCTCGTCGGTCATCTCATGGCCCAAGGCACTGCGGTTCGCCGGCCCGAAGATGGCACGGAGCCTGCCGGTGGCGCGCATGAACCTTTGGGAGGCGTTTTCCTTGTTAGCCATTGCGGGTTCCCTTCAGAACGGTCGAGTCCAATCCAGTGTACGCTAATGATTAGCCCACTAACGATTGAGAGTATGCCGATGAATCAGCGCTCGGCCGCGGCCATCGAAGCGTCTGACGAAGACCTCCTGCTGGAACACCAGCTCTGCTTCGCCCTGACGGTAGCGTCCCGAAGCGTCGTGGGCGCGTACAAGCCGGTTCTGGACACACTGGGACTGACCCATCCGCAGTACCTTGTGATGCTGTGCCTGTGGGAGTCCAGCCCCCGCACCGTCCGGGACATCAGCGATGCGCTGGCCCAGGAACCGGCCACGATCTCGCCGCTGTTGCGCCGCCTCGAGGCGGCCGGATACATCACCCGCGGCCGCGCTGCCGGCAACGAGCGCGCTCTGGCCGTGGGGCTGACACCGAGTGGCGCTGCTCTCCGGCAGCAGGCGACGGCGGTTCCCGGCACCATGATGGAACGCCTGGGCCTGACCCGCGACCAGGTAGGCGCACTGCACCAGGCGATGACGGACCTGATCGCCGCCACCAGGACCGCAGCCGAACGGGACGCCGCCGGATGGGACAACACAGGCGAAGAGTCCGCACGAGCTTAGCCCGGACCCGCCCCGCCCGGATGGCAGCCGCGGCCGGCAATCACTGCGCTGTTACGCCGACATTCAGCTGCGTTGTCGGCCCCGTTCCGTACTTGATCAGGCCCACCCAGTTGCCCGCCGCCAGTCCGGCCCAGCTGGCCGTAAGCTCACCGGTGGTGCCGTTTTCAATGTTGAGTGGATTA
Source organism: Arthrobacter sp. GW460-12-1-14-TSB2 (assembly GCF_059423525.1). Classification (NCBI taxonomy): domain Bacteria; kingdom Bacillati; phylum Actinomycetota; class Actinomycetes; order Micrococcales; family Micrococcaceae; genus Arthrobacter; species Arthrobacter sp. GW460-12-1-14-TSB2. The sequence continues at coordinate 124,899 of NZ_JBWKYC010000004.1, read as the reverse complement.
GGGCTCACCTTCAGGTTTCCGGCGTCTCCCCCAAGGATCATCACGTCAACCGAAGCTGCAGTCGCCGCGCCGCCGGGGCTGGCGAACAGGTTGGTGGTCACCTTCCAGTCACCTGCCACGGGATCCGTGATGGACACTGCCTCGCTGGCAGCAGGCGTAGCCCCCGGATACAAGAGCCCCGCCGGAGAGACCACGTATAAATCGAAGTCCGCTGCCGGATTGGCGGAGTTCACCGCAAACTTGGCCAGCGACGAACCTGCCGCAACGGTGACGATCTGAACGTCGTTCGCGGCGTCCTTGACCCCGGTGTATGGCCCGGGAACCAGGCTGATCGCCGTCGAGTTTGCCTTGGCGAGCCCCTTGACGGTGACGTCGATCGGCTCGGGGCTGCCGGACGTTACCGGAATGACGATGCTGCCCGTGCCGCCCGCGGAAGCGGCATTAACCACCGCCGGCGCAACAGCGGTCACTGAACGGATGGCCACTGGCACTCGGACAGTGGCTTCACCAGAGCTCCAGGTCAGCGATCCGCCAACGAAGGCGTCCAGGGCCGCGCCGGAGTTCGTGAACTGCACCGTGAATGTGGCTTTCTCGCCTTCGGCCAGGGTCAGCACGTCCGGGGTCACCTCAGCCGTGATTCCGGGAACATCGACTTCCGCACTGTAGGTTCCGGCCGTCAACGCGGTCACTGTCCGCGTCACGGTTTGCGTGCCGGTGAGCCCGCCGATCGCGATGGAGGGCAGGTTGACGTCCTTGGCGGCCACCGGCGCAACGCCCAGCTGATAGCCCTGGCCCTGCAGGAAACCGAGCCAGTCGCTGGGGCCGGCGTCGTACACCAGCCCCGGCGTTGCCATCCGTGCCGGATCGATCTGTCCGGCGCCCTGGGCGAAGACGTCGTGGACGGGAGATCCCTCGGCATCCACCAGATCGTAGGCCGTGGTCATCATGGCTGATTTGACCGTGGCCGGGGACCACAGGGGGTTCTTGCCTAGCAACAGTGCCCCGAGTCCGGCAATATGCGGCGCTGCCATGGACGTCCCGGACAGGAACCCGAAGTTCTGGCCGTTGGAACCTGCCGGCGAGACAGCAGCAAGGACGCCCACGCCGGGAGCCGCAATGTCCGGTTTCAGGAGGTCACCACTGGCCGCAAGGGTGGGCCCGCGGGAGGAGAACCCGGCGATCTGCGGGACCGGTGGCGGGTCCTGGCCGGTGGTGTCGGTGGACACCAGGCTCGCCGTCAACGCCGTGTCCGCCCCTACGGCCTCCTTGATGGCGGGATCGTCGAGGTGGACCGTGGGAACGCTGTGCAGGTCCACATCCAGTGAGTTGGTTGTCAGGTTGACCAGGACCATGCCGACACCGCCGGCCTGGGCCACGGTCATGCTCTTGGCCGTCCGGTCCACCACACCCCGGTCGCAGACTACGATCTTGCCGGCTGTCTTGGCCGGGTCAAGCGTGCCGGGCGCACACAGTGCGGCATTGGCATCCAGTGCACCTGCGGCCTTCACAGTGGCAGCGAGCGCGATGGGCGCATCCGCAACTTCCGTGGCCATGATGCTGGCGCCCGCGAACTTCTCGCCGCTGGACAGCTCCACCGTGCCGCGGAGGCTGCTGCTGTGGGTGGAGGCAGCCACGCTGGTAACCCACGGAGCGGCGTGGTTGACGGTGCCGGCCGCCGGGCCGGAGTTGCCGGCTGAAGCGGCCACGAAGATCCCGGCCGCCGCAGCATTCAGGAACGCGATGGACACCGGGTCGGCGGCGGAGTTGTTGGTGCCGGAGATGGAGTAGCTCAGGACGTCGACCCCGTCCCTGATCGCATCCTCAATGGCCTCCACTGCGCTGGAGGCGAAGCAGCCGGTGGTTGCGGGGCTGACGCCCTCCCAGCAGATCTTGTAGACGGCGAGCTTCGCACCCGGGGCAACGCCAGAACCCTTGCCGAAGTCCCGGCCGCCCACGGCCTGGCTGACATCGGTGTTTCCCGCGGCGGTGCTGGCGGTGTGCGACCCGTGGTTGTTGATGTCCCGTGGTGAGAACGTTTCCCTCGGCGAGCGCAGCCCCGGTGGTACGCCTGCCTTGAAGGCTTCGTCGTAGTACCGGGCGCCGATAACCTTGCTGTTGCACTCTGTTCCGGCGAATTCGACGCCCGCCTCGCAGACGCCCGTGAAAGTGCTGCCGTCCGCTTTCAGCATGGTGATCTGGTTTGCGGGCGACAGGTACGGCTCGCCCACTTGCGGCGCTCCGGCCAGCGGCTTCACCTGTTCGCCGGCAAAGAACGGATTGCCCGGTGTGTAGCCCGTGTCCAGGACTCCCACGACAGTTCCCTTGCCTGCGTTGGCGACGCCGGCAAACTGTTGTGCCCAGACCCCATCAGGACCTGGCAGACCCAGGAATTCGGTGCTGGAGTAGTCAATTTTGTTCAAGCTGTCCTTAACGACAGCAAGGACGCTTCCGTCCTTGCTTAACGCGCTGGCCTGCTCCGCGGACAACTCCGCACTGAAGCCGTTCACCGCCAGTGTGTAGTTGTCGTCGATGGCCACACCCTCCTCCGCGGCCAGCCTGCTTTGCTCTGACTCCAGGTGTGCCGAGTAGCGCTGGGACTCAGCGCTGCCGGCGTCGAGCTTTCTGCCGTTGGACGCGGCCGTCCCGGGGATGCCTTCGATGCCGCCCGTGTAGGCGGCCAGGGGTTTGTCCTTCAACATCACGATGTAGCGTCCGGCGTCGAGCGACGGCGTGTCTTCCACAACGGGGTCCGCGGCTGCCTGGGCGGGCGCCGCCAGCCCCTGGCCGATCATGAGTGCAATTCCCAAAGCGACGGCGGCGCCGAGGCGTGTGGCTGGATTTCTGCTTTGAAGGCGGGAGCCCACAGGCGGGTGAGTCATGACGAACGGCCTCCTAGGTTGCCGGACCGGGGGCATAACCGGTCCCACCTCCCGGATGTATCCGTCCACGTCGGCGAAACGTGGGCGTGAGGCCATACATCCAGTGATGTGAGAAACATACCGGAGTGGGGCCGCGGAATCGAGATGTCCGGGACAGATTTAATCGCCGGCCGCGCCGGGGTGCCCGGACTGGCGCGCCCAAGACCGGGGCCGGGCCGAACGGCAGGGTTCATCGTGGGGCTGCGGCGATAGAATGGACCAAAATGAGGAGGACCGGTAATGCGTAAGGCATGGATTCACGCGCTCGTCCTGGTATCCGTCGCCGGTCTCGCTGCCTGCTCGCCGGGCGGTGGCGGCCCAAGCCCTTCTTCCTCTGCTACCTCCAGCACCGCCAGCCCCTCGGCTACGCCCTCGCCGGACACAGAAACTACGGTCCCGGCCCCCTCTCCTCCGCCGGCGTCGGCGCCCGCCACATCCGGGCCCGGCAAGGGGGACGCCGAGCTCGCCATTATGGTCAAGCCGTCGGAATCGGAAGCCGCGCTGAACTACACGCTGGTGTGTAAAGGCGGCGTTCCGACGGCCGAAAGCAGCCACCCCTCGGCTGCTGCGGCCTGCACCGCGTTGAAGGACAACCCGGCGGCGCTCAGCCCGGCTCCCCGCAGCACGGACCAGGCCTGCACCCAGCAATATGGCGGCCCGCAGGAGGCCACTGTCACCGGGATCGTGGACGGGTCGCCGGTGGATTCATCCTTCGCCCGCAGGGACGGCTGCGAAATCGGCCTGTGGAATGCGGCCAAGGACATCCTGGGCTCCGCAGGCGGGGTTTCCTAGGCTGATGCAGATTCTGAAGCACGGCCAGCAGAAGGCGCTGCCGGCGGACGCCTGGCAGCGCCTCGAAGCAGCCCATCAGGCCCGGGTCCGGCGCTATGCCGACCCCTACCTTGCCCGCCGCTCGGCCGGTAAGAAACACCCCGTGGAGGATTTCCTCTTCACGTACTACACCCAGAAACCGGGCCAGCTCCTGCGCTGGCACCCGGGCGCCGGCGTCGTCCTGACCGGGCCGGAAGCCGCCGCCCGCTCCGGCTGGAAGTACTACACAATGCTCGACGACGGCGACCTTGCCGCCGCTGGCCTGCCGCCCGGCACCACGGCCGCGACTGTCGACCTCACCTCGTTCCTCGCCGAACGCAAGGAGGCGTTGCAGTTCGCCGGGATCATCCTGCGCGGCACGGCGTTGCGGCCCGCCCAGTTTGGCTGCTTCGGCCTGCACGAGTGGGCAATGGTGTACCGCCAGGACAAGTTTGAATTGCGCCACGAATACCTGCAGCTGCGCCTGGGGGCGGCTGGCACCGACCGGGTGGTGGAGGACAACAGGATCCGGTGCTCCCACTTTGATGCCTTCCGCTTCTACACTCCGGATGCCGCACCCCTGAACGAACTCACTCCGAGCCGGGACAACCAGCGGTCCATGGAGCAGCCCGGCTGCCTGCACGCCAACATGGACTTGTACAAGTGGGCCTACAAGCTGGCGCCCGCCCTTCCCAGTGAACTCGTGATGGACTGCTTCGAACTGTCCTGGCGCGTCCGCGCCATGGATATGCAGGCGTCCCCCTACGACCTCGAAGAGTGGGGCTACCCGCCCATACCGATAGAAACCGCCGCCGGCAAGGCGGAGTACGTTGAATATCAGCGTGGATTCTCCGCCGAGGCCCAGGAACTGCGGGGACGGCTACTGGAAGCCCTGGCGCCCCTGATCGACGAGCTTGGGGACGGCGAATGACGGCCGACGTGGACCTGGACGTGGACCTGACCGTCCGGCTGACCGAGGCTCCGGGCGCGCCGCAGTATGAGTTCCGCTTGGTCGTGCGCAGGGGTACATCGCCGCAGGCCGCTGCGGCTGACGGCTCAACGCTGCCGGACCCTGCGGCGGCGCTTGCCGCCGTCGAACGTTTTGGTGAGGAAGCCTTCTTCACGCCGCGGCGGGCCGACATGCTCTGCACGCAGCAGTACGGCGGCCCGCAGGTGGCCGTGGTCACGGGGATGTTCCATGGCCGCCCCGTCAACAGTCATTTCAGTCTGACCGACGGGTGCGAAATTGCGCGGTGGCGCTCCCTCGCGCCGCTCTTCGGCGGCACACCGGGATCCACCGGCCAAACCTGAGCAGTCCGGTCTAATCTGCCGGACCTGAGCGAACAGGCCCATCACGCAGGAACGTCCCGGGGGCCTTGCGGCTGCCGGGACGTTCCTTACTGCTGTTTACAGTTGGTGCTCGGGGTTAGGTTCCCGGAACCGCGTCAGCGGTCGTGATCGCCGGAACTCCGGCAGGGTTGGACGCCGCTGCGGTGCCCACCTTGACGTTGATCCACGTCTTGATCCCGTTTGTGCCCAGGCTCAGGCGTCCCAGGTAGGATCCCGGTTCCAGGCCGGTCCAGCTGGCTGTCGCCGTGGTGGCCGTGCCGTTGGGGGCAACGATCGGGTTCGGGTTGACGGCGAGCTTCGCCTCCGGCTTTCCGGGGAACGAAACCGCCTGGACGACCGCCGTGGCAGGTCCGTTATCCGGGGTGGAGTAGAGGTTCGCCACGATGTAGTAGGTGCCTGCACGCGGCGATTCAAGGTCCAGGAACTCACTGGCGGATGCCGTTGCTACCTGGGTTGCCACGAGGCCGCCGCTTCCATTGGGTGCGTAGACCACCATGTCCCAGTCGACGTCGTCCGTTCCGGCCTGGATCCCCAGCCGGGCGAAGGTGGCGCCGGCGGGCACGTCCACTTTGACGAGTGCGTTGTGCTCGTCATTCTTTGCCGCATAGGCGCCGGGTGTCTTGGTGACGGCCGTCTCGGACAAGGGCGCAAGCCCTTCGACTCCCACCGCGATGGGTGCGTCCGAGCCGGAGACCAGGTCCAGGGTTCCGCTGCCGGTGCCGGTGGCCGAACTGAAGGCGAACGACGGGGCAATCTGGGCGTCCACCGGACGGACCGCAATGGGCGAGCTGACCGTGCGCGGGCCCTTCCACGTCAGGGTGCCCGTGGCGAACTTGCCCACCGGCGCACTGACGTTCTTGATGGTGAGGGTGACCTCGCGGGTCTGCCCTGCCTTGGCGAAGTTCAGCATCTGCGGCTCCACGTGGACGCTGACGCCGGGCAGGTCCACCACGGGCCGGTATGTTCCCGGCATCAGCGCCGTGATCTGGCGCTTGACCTGGATCTCGCCCACGAGGCTGCCCAGTGCAATGGACGGCAGGTTGAGGTCGCGCGCGGCAATGGTGCCGGCCTGGGGTGCACCGGTCGCCACGCCCTGGCCGTTCAGGAAGGCCAGCCACTGCTTGATGTCCGAGTTGTACACGAGTCCCGGGTCCAGGACCCGGGTGGCGTCAATGTGCCCGGCGCCGCCTTCGAACGGGTTCCGGTTGGGGGTGCCGTCGGCGTTGACCAGCGGGTAGGCGGTGGTCATCATCGCGGACTTGACCATGGCAGGCGACCATTTGGGCTGCTTGCTGAGCACCAGGGCTCCGAAGCCGGCGATGTGCGGGGCAGCCATGGAGGTGCCGGACATAAAGCCGAACTGCGCGCCGTTGTTGCCGATGGTGGAAACGCCCGCGAGGACGTTCACGCCGGGAGCCGAAATGTCCGGCTTCAGGAGGTCGCCGCCGGAGGCCAGGCTGGGGCCCCGCGAGGAGAACCCTGCCACCTGAGGGGCCGGGGCGAGCGGCTGGCCGGTGAGGTCACCCTTGAGAAGGCTCACCGTGAGCGCCGGATTGGCAGCAAGCTTGGATTTGAGTTCCAGGCTCTTGGGGGCATTGACGTGGACGGTGGGCAGCACGTGGTTGTCTGCATCTTCGGAACTGGAGGACAGGTTGACCAGGATCATGCCCACACCGCCCTTTGCCTGGATCTCGAGGCTCTTGGCCGTGCGGTCCACGACGCCGCGGTCACAGACTACGACCTTGCCGCTGACCTTGGCGGCGTCCAGCGTTCCCGGGCCGCACAGGTTCGCGGCCGTTGGCGCATCCGGGGCCGCAGCGTCGGCGGCAACAACCACGCCGGCGTCCTTGACTTCAGTCTTCATGATGGACGCACCGCGGTACATGCTGCCGTCGGATACCTTGACCGTGCCCAGCAGGTCGCTGGGGAACGTTGAGGCTGCGACGGTGGTCAGCCACGGCGAGGCGTGGTTCACGGTGGAAACGGTGGGTCCGGAGTTGCCGGCCGAGACCGAAACGAACACGCCGGCCGCGGCCGCGTTCAGGAAGGCCAGCGCAACGGGATCCGAGGTGCTGTTGGTGTTGCCGGAAATGGAGTAGTTGAGGACGTCCACCCCGTCCTTGATGGCCGCGTCAACAGCTTCGACCGAGGCGGACGAGTAGCAGCCGCCCGTAGCGGGATTGTCGTCTTCCCAGCAGACCTTGTAGACGGAGACTTTCGCGGCCGGTGCAACGCCGGAGCTCCTGCCGAAGCTGGCGCCGTCGATGACCTGCTCCACGTTGGCGTTGCCGGCGGAGGTGGTGGCCGTATGCGTGCCGTGGCTGCCCACGTCCACCGGGGAGATCAGTTCCTCCGGGGCGCGGTGTTCGGGCGTCACGTACTGACGGAAGGAGTCTGCGAAGTAGCGGGCGCCGACCACCTTGGAGTTGCAGAGCGTCCCGTCAAACGAAGCCCCTGACTCGATGCCCTTCTGGCATTCGCCTTCAAAGGTGGTGCCGTCCGACTTGAGCATGGCGATCTTGCCGCCCGCCGTGAGATAGGGGACGCCCACCTCAGCCTTGCCCTTGAGCGGCTGCACCGCGTCCCCCTGCAGGAAGGGATTGTCCGGGGCGTAGCCGGAGTCGATCACGCCGACCACCACGCCCTTCCCGGCACCGGCTTCGCCGCCGAACTGCTTCGCCCAGGCTCCCTCGCTGCCCGTGAGTTTCAGGAAGTCAGTGGTGGTGTAGTCCGGGGTGTTCTCCACATCCGGTGCCACCAGGAGCACATTGGCGTCCTTGGCAAGTTCGGTTGCCTGCAGCGCGGTGAGCTCAGCGACGAAGCCGTTGAGCGCGCCAGTGAACTGCTTGGACGGGGTCACGCCCTGCTTGGACGCGACGTCACGCTGGGCCTTGCGGAGGTGTGCGTCGTACGCCTTGTAGTTCTGGCTCCCGGCATCCAGCTTGCGGCCCTGCTGCGGTTTGGTTGCCGCTATGCCGTCCGTTCCGCCTTCGTAGGCTGCCGCGGCTTTCTCAGCCAGGACAACGATGTAGCGGCCGTCCTTGTAATCTGTCGGGTTGACGTTTTTTGCCTGTTCAACCCCGTTGGGTTCGGTGGGTGCCGCGGTAGCGGGACCCACCGCGACGGAGGAGAGCAGCAGCGGGAGGCCCACAGCCAACGCTGCAGCCTTCCGGAGTCCCCCGCCCCGGACAAGGCTTATTCCTTTTGATTTCACGAGCGACTGAAACCTTTCATGAGGTACGGGTCCGGCGGTGCGGCCGGTCTCGGTCAGCTGGGAAATGACAGCCGGATCGACAGTTCCTGTCATCCGGCGAGACCAGCCGAGTCAAACAGTACAGAGTGAGAGCCGGATATGACATAGGACACAAGTATCGTTTTGCTTTTGTCATCTCGGGCTTGGGCAGGGCACGACTGAGGGCGGTTTCCGCAGTGGAAACCGCCCTCAGTTCAAGTCAGATGTTCAGGTCAGGGGTTCAGGTCCCGGGATCGGGAAACCGGCCTTACTGGCGCGGAGTCCGGACAACCTCGCTGATCCACTCGCGCGTCTTCGCGTCGATGGGGCCGGCTACGTTTGTTTCCCGGGCCGCGCGATCGGCTTTGATCTTCTGGATGACCATTCGGCCCAGGCCTGCGAACACTGCCGCGGCCATGACCGGAAGAAGGACGGATCTGGGTTTCTGAGCCATGCCGCAATCCTACTGAGCGCACCAGCGCACCACCAGAGCCGGCGTCGTTCTGCACACTCCGGCGAGTGCCCCATTTCACAGTCCAACCACGAATGCGGCTTGACGCATTGCGCCCGGTAGAATGGGCAGGCAAGCTCGCGGAGCGCTCGTTCCCGCTGTCTTATGTTTGGAGTCCGCAGTGGCTGTGAATACAGCAGCAGACCAGCGTGAGACGGCATCACTCCGCTGCGCCCTTACCCAACGCTCACGCACAGGAGTTACCGGATGCCCCGGATCGTCGTCGACGTCATGCCCAAGCCCGAGATTCTGGACCCGCAGGGGAAGGCCATCGTGGGTGCACTCCCGCGGCTGGGCTTCACTGCCTTTAGCTCTGTCCGCCAGGGCAAGCGCTTTGAACTCACTGTCGACGGCGAGGTGACCGAGGAAATCCTGGCCCAGGCCCGGAACGCCGCAGAAACCCTGCTGTCCAACCCCGTCATCGAGGACGTCGTCAACGTCGAGGTCGTCGAGGCCTGAGATGACTGAACTTCCCTTGATCGGCGAGGCGGTCGCTGTCGCCGCGCACCCCCCGCTCGCGGGTGCGAAGATCGGCGTCGTCACCTTCCCCGGCACACTGGATGACCGCGACGCCGCCCGTGCAGTCCGGCTGGCCGGCGGCACCGCAGTGCCGCTCTGGCACGCGGACAGCGCGCTGGGTGACGTCGACGCCGTCGTGATTCCCGGTGGATTCTCCTACGGTGACTACCTCCGCGCCGGCGCCATTGCCCGCTTTGCGCCGCTGATGTCCAAGATCATCGATGCGGCCAACTCCGACGCCAAGCTGCCCGTGCTGGGCATCTGCAACGGCTTCCAGATCCTGACCGAATCGCACCTGCTGCCCGGTTCCATGATCAAGAACGACCACCTGAAATTCATGTGCCGTGACCAGGTCCTGCGCGTTGAAAACAGCAACACTGCGTGGACGCTCGACTACGAGGCCGGCCAGGAAATCACCGTTCCGCTGAAGAACCAGGACGGCCAGTACATCGCGGACGAGAAGGTCCTGGATGCCCTGGAGGCCGAAGGCCGCGTGGTGTTCCGCTACGTGGGCTTCAACCCGAACGGCTCGCGCCGCGACATCGCCGGCATCTCCAACGCCGCCGGCAACGTGGTGGGCCTGATGCCGCACCCCGAGCACGCCGTAGAGGCCGGCTTCGGCCCGGCATCCCTCGACGGCATCGGCGGCTCGGATACCGACGGCCTCGGTTTCTTCACCTCCGTATTGAACAAGATTGTGGGAGGCGCAAAGTGAGTACTTCAGCTGAAACCGTCGGCAGGAAGTTCAACATCGACACGGTCGAAAACGCTGCCAAGACCCCGGACACCGAACTCCCCTGGGCCGAGCTGGGCCTGAAGCAGAACGAGTTCGACGAGGTCGTCAAGGTCCTGGGCCGCCGCCCCACCGGCGCCGAGCTCGCCATGTACTCCGTGATGTGGAGCGAGCACTGCTCCTACAAGTCCTCGAAGAACCACCTGCGCCAGTTCGGCGAAAAGGTGACCGATGAGATGAAGAAGGACATGCTGGTGGGCATCGGCGAAAACGCCGGCGTCACCAACCTGGGCGACGGCTGGGCCGTGACGTTCAAGATCGAGTCCCACAACTCGCCGTCGTTCGTGGAGCCCTACCAGGGCGCCGCCACCGGCATCGGCGGCATCGTCCGCGACATCATCTCCATGGGCGCCCGCCCGGTGGCCGTGATGGATCCGCTGCGCTTCGGCGCCATCGACCACCCGGATACTGCACGCGTCATGCACGGTGCCGTTGCCGGCATCGGCGGCTACGGAAACTCCCTGGGCCTGCCCAACATCGGCGGCGAAATGGTCTTCGACTCCGTCTACCAGGGCAACCCGCTGGTGAACGCGCTGGCCGTCGGCGTCATGCGCCACGAGGACATCCGCCTCGCCAACGCCTCCGGCAAGGGCAACAAAGTGGTGCTGTTCGGTGCCCGCACCGGCGGCGACGGCATCGGCGGCGCCTCGGTACTGGCCTCGGAGTCCTTCGACGACACCAAGCCGTCCAAGCGCCCCGCGGTCCAGGTAGGCGACCCCTTCGCCGAGAAGGTCCTGATCGAGTGCTGCCTGGAGCTGTTCAAGGGTTCACTCGTTGAGGGCATCCAGGACCTGGGCGCCGCAGGCATCTCCTGCGCCACGTCCGAGCTCGCCTCCAACGGCGACGGCGGCATGCAGGTCGAGCTGACCTCGGTCCTGCTGCGCGACCCCACCCTGACCCCGGGCGAGATCCTCATGTCCGAGTCGCAGGAACGCATGATGGCCGTGGTGACCCCCGAGAACATCGCCGCCTTCGAAGCGGTCATGGACAAGTGGGCCGTGGAGTACTCCTGGCTGGGCGAGGTGACCGACACCGGCCGCCTGATCATCACCTGGGAAGGCGAAGTCATCGTCGACGTCGACCCGCGCACCGTTGCCCACGACGGTCCGGTCTACGACCGTCCGTACGCCCGCCCTGAATGGCAGGACTCCGTCCAGGCCGACTCCTTCACCGGATCAGTCCAGGACGCCGGCCGACCCGCCGCCCCTGCGGAACTCGCCGCTGCCGTGACCGAGCTCATTGCCTCGCCGAACATGTGCAGCAAGGACTGGATCACCAACCAGTACGACCGCTACGTCGGCGGCAACACCGCGCTGGCGTTCCCGGACGACGCCGGTGTGGTCCGGGTGGACGAGGAAACCGGCCTGGGCGTGGCCCTGGCCACCGACGCCAACGGCCGTTACACCTACCTCGACCCGTACCACGGCGCACAGCTCGCCCTGGCTGAGGCCTACCGCAACGTCGCCACTTCCGGCGCCGTGCCGATGGCCGTCAGCGACTGCCTGAACTTCGGTTCCCCCGAGGACCCGGATGTCATGTGGCAGCTCGCCGAGGCCATCCGCGGCCTGTCCGACGCCTGCATGGTGCTGGGCATCCCGGTAACCGGCGGCAACGTCTCGCTGTACAACCAGACCGGCACCACCCCCATCCACCCCTCCCCCGTGGTGGCAGTGCTGGGCAAGCTCGACGACGTTGCCCGCCGCACGCCGTCGGGCTGGCGCGAAGACGGCCAGGCCATCTACCTGCTGGGCACCACCGCGGCAGAACTGGACGGATCCGAATGGGCGAACATGCGCGGCCACCTCGGCGGCCTGCCGCCCAAGGTTGACCTCGCCGCCGAACGCGCGCTGGGTGAAATCCTGATCAACGCCTCCCGCGACGGCATGGTGGACTCCGCCCACGACCTCTCCGAGGGCGGCCTCGCGGCAGCCTTGGTGGAGTCCTCGCTGCGCTACGGCGTCGGTGCGCGGATTGCCCTGCAGGACGTCATGGACCGCGACGGCGTGGACCTGTTCACGGCGTTGTTCTCCGAGACGCAGGGCCGCGCGGTTGTTGGTGTGCCGCGTTCCGAGGAAGTCCGCTTCACGGACATGTGCACCGCCCGCGGCTTCGCCCACACACGCATCGGTGTGGTGGACGCGGCCAGCGGTCAGTTGGAGATCAACGGCGTGGACACCCTGTCCCTCGCCGCCCTCCGCGAAGCGCACGAGGCCACGCTGCCGAAGTACTTCGACTAGGCACCCTCATCGATTGCTCCGTAACCGCCCTTTTGAACCCTCAGAACGGCAGTTACGGAGCAATCGTTGCTTAACGCCCGGGCCGCCAACCTGCTTGGACCAGCGCGGTACGAACCTTGGCCACCGCCGGCTTGGCGTCGTTCAGCATGTGCCGTTTGGAAATTCGAACCTCTGTCCATCCCAGCATCTCGTAGCATTCAGAACGGGCAATGTCCCGGACGATTTGCACCTCGTCACCGTGATGCTCGCCTTCGTACTCGATCCCGACCCGGTACTCGCGGTATGACAAGTCAGGCTCGTGATGGCGGAGACCATCATGGCCGATGATGGGCACGTTCAACTCCGGTTCCGGCAACCCGGCTCTGACCACTGCCAACCGAAGGAGCGTCTCCTGCGGTGAGTCGGAGCCCACCCTGATGAGCTTGATGGCTTCCTTCGCCTTGCGCAATCCGCGCTTTCCCTTGTGCCTGTCAATCATCCGCTGAAGGTCAGCCAGACAGCAGAGCGGCAAGGCCCTGTCCTCAAGGCCCGCCCGCGGCACTCGAACACAGCTGTCGCCCATGGCTATAAGCTCGTCCACTGACAGCGTCTCCGCCATGTCCAGCCAGGTCCGCTCCGGAGTGGTCACGGGCACGCCCTCGACGGTTGTGACCTCGTCGCTGTACAGCTTCATCCGGTGCACAATGACATGGGGCCGGTTCAGATGGGCCTCGCCCTCAGGCCTGATGACATGAAACATATCCTGCGATCCCTTCTGCAGACGTCGCGGCAGCAAGAGCAGTTCCGCCGCAGTGAGGTGCGATGCGGCGCATCGCTCGTTGACCTCAATGAAGGGCCGCACCCTGATACTCAAGGGGAGCTCCGCCGTCGGGCTTTCCGCACGTATTCCCTTCCCCAGGCGCTTCAGGGAGCTGTGCCGCAGCCGTTTGGGTGATACTCCGGCGCGCGCCGCGTCCACCACGGTGAAGGGTCGATCCTGGAAATCAACGGGCAGTGGGCGCGGAGTCTTCATGGGTTCATCAGAGCAGAACGCCACCCGAGTCCGCAGAAGTTATCCACAAGACCCATCGGCTGCTCCGTAACGGCCGTTTTGGGGTGTCAAAAGGGCCCGTGCGGAGCAATCGATGAGTCAGTCGTCGCTGCGGAGCTCCCGCTGGCGGGCGCTGAGGAGCTCGAGTTCGGGGCGGAAGGCCACGAAGCGTTCGACGGCGGTAAGCACCTCCACGAGGTGCGCGCGGTCGGCAGCCACCAGGCCTGCGCCCAGCTGCGCCCGCCGGTACTGTTCGTGGTCACCCACCTCGGCAACGGACACCTCGAAGCGCCGCTTCAGCTCCGCCAGCAGGGGACGCACCACGGAACGCTTCTCCTTGAGGCTGTGAACGTCGCCCAGGAGTATGTCGAACTCGATCCATCCGATCCACATGCCATAAGCCTATCCATTGCTCCGTAGCGGCCGTTTTGAGGCCTCAAAAGGGCCGCCACGGAGCAATCGATGAAATCAGACGGTGAGTTCGCCCATCTGGTCCCAGCCGTCGCCGTCGAGCTGGCGGCTGATGATCCGGGGCGTTTCGGCGAGGGCCTGCGGCATGTCCGCCATGGCCTTCTGGAAGTGTGCGCTGTTGACGTGGTCGCCCGCGGCGTCGTCCTTGAAGGCCTCCACGAGGACGAACTCGTTGGGGTCCTCCACGCTGCGGGACCAGTCGAACCACAGGTTGCCTGGCTCCTGCCGCGTCGCCTGGGTGAAGTCCTCCACCAGGCCCAGCCACTTCTCCGACCAGTCGGGCTTGACCTTGAACTTGACGACAATAAAGATCACGGGGGTTATGCCTTTCGTTGTGTTTCTGCTGTCAGCCCGTCGGCAAGGGAATGCTCGCACTCCTCGATCGCCTCACGGGCCCATTTCTGCTGCTGGGGAGTGCCGACGCGTTCAGCCCACTGCTCGGCCAGCTGGAACTCCACCAAGGCTTCGGTAAAGCGCCCGGCCTGGTGCAGCGTCCAGCCGAGGTTGTTGTGCAGCGAGACCATCCAGCGTTTGGTCCGCGGATCGTGAACCGTGGAGGCGTACTCGAGGGCACTGCGGGTCCAGGACTCGGCATGCGCAGGGTCCGCGATGGCCAGCATGTGCAGCGCGTCAACGGCCAGGAATTCCTCGCTGAGGTGGTCCGCGAGTTCTGCGGCCTGTTCAAACAGAGGCACGGCCATGGCGGCATGGCCACTGGAGTTCAGCAGCCGGCCGCGTTCCAGCAGCACCCGCACGGCCACGGTGGGCTCGTCGGCGTCGATCGCGTCCAGGAGCGCATCGGCTTCCTCGTAGCGGCCCTGCAGGCCGATGGCCCGTCCCACCTGGGTGGCGAGTTCCGCCTGTTCGTCGGCGTCGTAGTGTTCATCTGCAGCGGCCTTCCGGAAGCGGACTTCCGATCCGGCGGGGTCGTCAAAATTCCACAGTTGGTCAAGGGTTTTCTGTTCCAGCATCCACCTGCTCCTGCTCAGCTTTCACCTGCGGCCAGTTCGTGTGCACTCCCAATGTATCGGGAAGTGACATGCCTTTGTGCGCGGGCCGTGACGGCGCTGCCAGCGGCGTAAAACCAGTTCGACGGCCGGCTGAAAGCAGTGATCTTCAGGAACACCCGGCCCTGGCCGTCTAACTCCACCACAAAGGCTTCCTCGCCTTGGACCGGATGGCCGGGCAAGGTTCCGTAGCCGAAACCGGCGCTTTGCGGGCCCCCTCCGGGGACCGGGCGCCGCACCCACACCACCTCGCAGGGAGCGTTGATCCGGAAAGGCCCGACGCCGAATCCGCTCACCACGCGCGCGCCGGGCCTCACGGTGTCGGAGTCTGTGCGGACGCGCAGCCCGGACCGTTTCTGCAGCTGCCAGGCCAGGATTCCCTGGGCCACCCTCCGGTAGAGGGCCGGCCCCTCGCCGAGGTAGGCCTGCGTGACCACGCAGGGCATGCCGTCCGGCGGTCTGCCGTCGTCGGTGGACCCGATGCCGGGGTAATTCAGGCTGCCGCGGGCAAGTCTGCGGGAGCCGCGGCTCAGGCGGAGGCTGCCGGTCCGGCCCGCCCCGCGGTCACGCCTCATTCGGCTTCACCCCGGGCGAGCCCTGCCCATCCCAGCTGTTCGCGCTGTTTCCGGCTCAGCGTGGCCACCACCAGGTCGTAGGAGTCCTCCACCATGTCCCGGATCATGTCGTCCGGCAGTGATCCATCCAGCCTGACCCCGTTCCAGTGGGTCTTGTTCATGTGCCAGGCACCGGTGATCTCAGGGTGGATCGCGCGCAGCTGTTCGGCCAGCGCCGGTTCGCATTTGAGGCTCACGGACCAGTCCGCCAGGTCCATGGCGGACGCAGCGAACATCTTGGCGTCGTGCCGCGCTCCGCCCGGCACCGCCGCGCGCACTTTGAAGACGGAGGTTTCAGGCCCAAACGGGAAGTCCTCGAAAGTGCCGGGAAAGCTCAGGCAGATATCGCGGAGGGTGGCAACGTCCATGGCACGAGCCTATCCGGACTCCCGGGGCATTAGGCAGGGGCGCTAGATGCCCACACGCCACCCTTCGCGGGCAGGGCACTCGTTGACCACCACGTCCAGTCCGGCTGCCTTGGCACGCTCTACGGCGGCGTCGTCGAACACGCCGAGCTGCAGCCACACCGACTTGGCACCCACGGCTATTGCCTGGTCGATGACAGCCCCCACTCTGTGGGAGTTCACGAAGCAGTCCACGACGTCGATCGGGTGCTTCTCCGCGGGGATGTCCGCAAGGGAGCGGTACCCCTTCTCGCCGTGGACGTCGTCGCCGGGAAGGTTGACAGGGATGATTTCCATGCCCATCCGGTCACGGATGTACAGGGAAACGTCATACGCCGAGCGCCATTCGTTGGTGGTCAGGCCCACCACCGCCCACGTGCCTTTGGTTCGCATGAGTCGGTCAATGACTGCCGGATCGTTAACATGGGCCATGCATCAACCTTACTCCTGCGGCGATTCCGGCATATCCCCGAATATATGAATGAATCAACCGAGCACAGCTAAGCGATGAACGAATATTACAGCCCCAAAGCCGCAGATTTTGTGAAATCGTGCATCTCGGTTCTAGTTGGTAGTGACCATCCCGAGCGGCCGAGAGACCTGGATCGATGAAGCCGCAGCAACCCCCGGTGACGTGAGACGACCATTCCCACGGAACTGTTCCTTCTCTCTCGATGAATTTCGAAGGAGCCCAGGGAACTAAGGGTGCTACTGCCAGGACCGATGGAGTGCTGCAATGACCCCAGAGATTTCTTCCGCCCTGCCCACCCTTGCCCGGAGTCCGTCCGAGGCAACCCCACAAACCACTTCGGACGCGACGGCGAACGAAGCAGGGCTGCGTGACGCGCCCGGCTCCTCTCGCGGCTCTTCGGGATGGTCCCTGACCGAGCCCACGGACGGCGCAGTGCACGGCGTCCCCATTGACCGACCGGCGCGTCACGGCAGTACCACCAACGTTGCATTCTGGGAAGAACAGGCCCTCCGCCTCGACTGGGCGGAGCCCTGGCACACCGCCCACCGGCGAGTGCCGGCAGACCTGGACGCCGGCACCGGCCCGGACATCACCTGGTTTGAAGGCGGCAAGCTCAACGTCGCCTACAACTGTGTGGACCGCCACATCGCCGCCGGCCGCGGCGGCAAAGTGGCCCTGCACTTCGAGGGCGAGCCCGGCGACCGCAGGGCCATCACGTACGCCGAACTGCAGCGCGAAGTGTCCAAGGCCGCCAACGCGCTCGAGGCCCTGGGCATCACCAAGGGCGACCGCGTGGTCATCTACCTTCCGGTCATCCCCGAAACCGTCATCATCACCCTCGCCGTGGCGCGCATCGGCGCCATCCATTCCCTGGTGTTCGGGGGTTTCTCCGCCGAGGCGCTGAAATTCCGCGTCGAGGACACCCGGGCCAAGCTCCTGGTCACCACGGACGGCCAGTTCCGCCGCGGTGTGGCCGTACCGGTCAAGGACAACGCGGACGCCGCGGTTGCCGGGGACAACGCCGTCGAGCACGTCCTGGTGGTCAACCGCACCACCCCTGCTGACCAGCTGGCAACCGTCCCCATGACCGCGGGCCGCGACGTGTGGTGGCACGACGCCGTCGGACGGGCATCCGACGTGCACGAACCCGAAGCGTTCGACGCCGAGACCCCGCTCTTCATCATGTACACCTCCGGGACCACCGGTAAGCCCAAGGGACTGGTGCACACCTCCGGCGGCTACCTGACGCAGGCGTCCTGGAGCTTCGAGCACCTGTTCAGCAACCCGGACCCGGCGCTCCGGGACCAGGATGTGCACTGGTGCACCGCCGACCTCGCCTGGGTCACGGCCCACACCTACGAGATCTACGGCCCGCTCTCCAACGGGGTCACCCAGGTGATCTTCGAAGGCACCCCGAACACTCCGCACCCGGGCCGGCACTTCGAGATCATCGAGCGCTACGGCGTAACCCAGTACTACACGGCACCCACCCTGGTCCGCTCGCTCATGGGCTGGTTCCCGGACGGCGTCCCGGACAGCTACGATCTCTCCTCCATCCGGATGCTCGGCACCGTGGGCGAAGCCGTGAACCCCGAAGCCTGGCGCTGGCTGCGCCGGAACGTCGGCGCCGGCACCGCCCCCGTGGTGGACACCTGGTGGCAGTCCGAGACCGGCGCCACCATCCTCTCCCCCGCCCCGACGGACACCGAGTTCAAGCCCGGCTGCGCGGCCCGCCCGCTACCGGGCGTCAGCACCCGGATCGTGGACGACGCCGGCAATACCGTGCCACCGGGCGTCCAGGGCTTCATTGTGGTGGACTCCCCCGGCCCGGCCATTGCCCGCACCGTTTGGGGCAACCCGCAGCGCTACTTCGATTCATACTGGCGCAAGTACGCCGAGCAGGGCTGGTTCCTGGCCGGGGACGGCGCCAAATACGACGACGACGGCGACATCTGGATCCTGGGGCGGGTGGACGACACCCTCAACGTCTCCGGCCACCTGCTGTCCACGATCGAAATAGAGTCCGCCCTCGTCTCCCACCCGGCCGTGGTGGAAGCGGGCGTCTGCCCGGTGGCGGATCCGAAGACCGGCCACGCGGTGGTGGCCTTTGTTGTCTTGAAGGGCGGGGTTTCCGGGGAAGTAGCTGCCGAGCTCCGCAACCACGTCGCCCAGGCGATCGGGCCGATCGCCAAGCCGCGCGACGTCGTCGTGGTTCCCGATGTGCCCAAGACCCGCAGCGGCAAGATCATGCGCCGGCTGCTCACCCAGCTTTTCGAGGGAACCACCCTCGGCGACACCACGTCCCTCCAGAACGAGCCGGCAATCGCCGGAATCCAGGATGCCCTGGCCGGCTACGCCGCCACCGTCCCGGCATCTCCCCTCAACGGACAGAAGTAAAGGAACCATCATGAACGACATCAGCAACGTTGCCCGTCCTTCCGAACCGCTCAAGTTCGCCTACTGGGTGCCGAACGTATCCGGCGGCCTGGTTGTCTCCACGATCGAGCAGCGCACCAGCTGGGACTTCGGCTACAACAAGAAGCTTGCACGGATTGCCGAGAACTCCGGCTTCGAATACGCACTGACGCAGACCCGCTACGCCGCCTCCTACGGCGCGGACAAGCAGCACGAGGCCACGTCCTTCAGCCTGGCGCTGCTGGCGGCCACGGAGCGGCTCAAGGTCATCTCGGCCGTCCACCCCGGCATGTGGCACCCCGGTGTGCTTGCCAAGTTCATCATCACCGCGGACCACATCTCCAACGGCCGCGCCGCCGTCAACATCGTCTCCGGCTGGCTTAAGAATGAGTTCACCAACTTCGGCCTCGAATGGCTCGAGCACGACGAACGCTACGTCCGCACCGAGGAATTCATCAAGGTGCTCCGCGGCCTCTGGACCGAGCAGGAATACAGCCAGTCCGGCAAGTACTACAACATCACCGACTTCACCCTGAACCCGGCGCCGGTGGACGTTCCGGGCCGTGCGCACCCGGAGATCTTCTTCGGCGGCAACTCCACCGCGGCCCAGGCAACCGCCGGCCGTGTGGCGGACTGGTACTTCTCCAACGGCAAGGATCTGGAGGGCTTCAAGGAGAACATCGCCGGTGTTGTTGCAGCGTCCGGGGAGACCCGGCGCGGCACGTCCGGCCAGCTGGCCGCACCCCGCTTTGGCCTCAACGGCTTCGTCATCGCCCGCGATTCCGAAAAGGAAGCCCGCGACACCCTCCGCGAAATCGTGGAAAAGGCGCACAAGCCTGCAGTCCAGGGCTTCCGCGACGCGGTCCAGGAAGCCGGCGCGTCCACCAAGGACGGCAAGGGCATGTGGGCCGACTCGAGCTTCGAGGACCTGGTCCAGTACAACGACGGCTTCAAGACCCAGCTGATCGGCACCCCCGAGCAGATCGCGGAACGGATCGTGGAGTACAAGAAGATCGGCGTGAACCTCTTCCTCACCGGCTACCTGCACTTCCAGGAGGAAGTGGCCGCATTCGGCCAGGACATCCTGCCGATCGTCCGCGAACTCGAGGCGGACCTCGCCCGCAGGAACGGCACGGAACTGGACCTTTCCCAGACCCCGGTGGCAAACGCCGGCACTACCAGCAAGCTGGTGGACGCGTAATGGCCGACCGCAAGTTCGGCTTCCGCACCCGCGCCCTGCACGCCGGCGGCACGCCCGACGCCGAGCACGGCGCCCGGGCGGTCCCGATCTACCAGACCACGTCCTTCGTGTTCAAGGACACCCAGGACGCTGCCAACCTCTTCGCGCTGCAGAAGTACGGCAACATCTACTCGCGCATCGGCAACCCCACGGTGGCGGCGTTCGAAGAGCGCATAGCCTCGTTGGAGGGCGGCATCGGCGCTGTTGCGACGTCGTCGGGCATGGCTGCGGAATTCATCACTTTCGCCGCACTGACCCAGGCCGGCGACCACATCGTGGCGGCCTCCCAGCTGTACGGCGGAACGGTCACCCAGCTCGATGTGACGCTGCGCCGCTTCGGGGTGGACACCACATTCGTCACCGGCACCGATCCGGCGGACTACGCCGCCGCGATTCGGGACAACACCAAGGCGATCTTCGTCGAGGTGGTGGCCAACCCGTCGTCAGAAGTCCAGGACCTTGACGGGCTGGCAAAGGTAGCGCACGACGCCGGCATCCCCCTCGTGGTGGACGCCACCTTGAGCACGCCGTACCTCGTGCGGCCGATCGAACACGGGGCGGACATCGTGATCCACTCCGCCACCAAATTCCTGGGGGGACACGGCACCACGCTGGGCGGCGTAATCGTCGAAAGCGGCCGCTTCAACTGGGGCAACGGCAAGTTCCCCACCATGACCGAGCCCGTGGCGTCCTACGGCAACGTCTCCTGGTGGGGCAACTTCGGCGAGTACGGCTTCCTGACCAAGCTCCGCTGCGAGCAGCTGCGCGACATCGGTCCCGCGCTGTCACCGCAGTCCGCCTTCCAGCTGCTGCAGGGCGTGGAGACGCTTCCCCAGCGTCTGGACGAGCACCTGAAGAATGCCCAGGCCGTGGCCGAATGGCTCGAAGCGGACGAGCGGGTGGCGTACGTGAACTTCTCCGGGCTGCCCTCACACCCGCACTTTGAGCGGGCACAGAAGTACCTGCCCCTGGGTCCCGGCTCGGTGTTCTCCTTCGGCGTGAAGGGCGGAAGGGCGGCGGGCCAGAAGTTCATCGAGTCCCTGCAACTGGCATCGCACCTGGCCAACGTGGGCGACTCGCGGACCCTGGTGATCCATCCCGGCTCCACCACCCACCAGCAGCTGAGCCCCGCCCAGCTCGAGTCCGCCGGCGTCCCCGAAGACCTCGTCCGCATCTCCGTGGGCCTCGAAGACATCGAGGACATCCTCTGGGACCTGGACCAGGCGCTGGATGCGGCGTCGGCCATTGGTGCCGACGAAACCGTCGCCGCCGATACCTGCACGATCGGAGCAATCGCATGAGCGCAGCAGAAACCAGGACCTGGGAAGGCCCTACTGCCCCGGAACGGCTGAACCTGCTCCGGCAGGCAAAGTCCATTGCCATTGTGGGCGCCTCGGACAAGCCGTCGCGGGCCAGCTACTTCGTGGCCACGTACCTGCAGTCCTCCACACGGTACAAGGTGTACTTCGTGAACCCCGTTGTTAAGGAGATCCTTGGCCAGCCTACCTACGCCTCCCTGGCCGACCTTCCCGAGAGCCCGGACATCGTGGATGTGTTCCGCAAGCACGACGACCTCCCGGGCGTCCTGGACGAGGCCGTCGCCGCGGGCGCCAAAACACTCTGGCTGCAGCTGGGCTCGTGGCACGAGGACGTGGCCAAGGAAGCGGAAGCCGCCGGGCTCGACGTCGTGATGGACCGGTGCGTCAAGATCGAGCACGCACGCTTCCACGGCGGACTCCACCTGGCCGGTTTCGACACGGGTGTTATTTCCTCTAAGCGGCAGGTACTGGCCTAAAGCCTGTAGAGCCCCTGGCGGTTTTACCGCAGCTTGCCGAGCCAGCGGCTGATTGGATCCAGGGAAGAGTCCAGTGCGGAGTCGAGCAGGCCCGTGCCGGACTTTTCGTTCTTCCGGCCGGACTCGCCGCGGACCTCACTGCCTTCCTCCGGAGCCGGAGCGGCTTGTTCGGAAAGCACGCCGGCCTCTTGCGCGGAGCCCTGACCGGACTGCCCCTCCGCTGAAGCGTCGCCCGTGCCCGCGCCGGCAGTTTCGGGGCCCGGCTGCCCTGCTTTGCCATGGCCGGAAGCCACGCCCGGAGCCCATTCCGGACGTTTGGCCGGCGGAAGCACGCGGGTATCCGGCGGTGTTGCCGCCGGCTGGCCATTGGCATGCTTCTGGGCCGCCGGGGGTGTCAGCGGTTCGGCTGCCCCGTGCGCGGTTGAAGGACTGTCCTGGTCAAGCCGCAGGAAGAGCGGTGAAACCCACCCCGCCGGCCCGTCCTGGTCCGTTGCGGCCGGGGCGAGGGGAAGCGTCCAGTCCGGGGCCCAGTCCGTGGTCAGCTGCTGCACGGACCAGAGGCCGGAGCCGTCTTCGGACACTTGGCTGGTGGCGGCAACACCCGTAACGCCGAGACCCATGCCGGCAAGGACTGCAAGGCCCACCACCGTTGGGCGGTATTGGCGCAGCCAACGCTTCCGGGTCAGTTCATCCCGTGGACCGGCCAGCATGGCCGCAAGCTCGGCCCCGGGAGCGGGAACCGGCATCTGCGCCAGCGAAGCGATGGACAGGAGGGCGGCCCTGAGTTCGGGCACGTCCGTGTGGCCGGCGTCGAGGAGAATCCGGTCAACGGTCCCACCAGAAAAGTCATCCCTGGTTGTCATGGCGCTACGTAGTCCTTTACGGCCGAGTGTTCACGGAGTCTGTCCAAAGCACGTCGCTGAAGCTGTTTGACGGCTCCGGCACTTTTCCCCATGATTTCGGCCACCTGCTCCACAGTAAGATCAGCGATGATCCGCAGGGTCAGCACCTCTTTTTGGTCCTCACCCAGGACCTCAAGCAGTTCAAGCACTTCCCCCGGCGCAACCAGCAGCATCGCCGCGGCTTCAGCCGAGGAGGATTCCCGCCGGTCAAACTCAGGTTCGAACGGTTGTTTCGGCGGTGTCCGGCTTTGCCTTCGGTGATCGTCAACCATCCGGGCATGGGCCACCGAGAACAGGAAAGTCCGAAGGCCGCTGGCTCCGCCGCTGATGGTATCTATCCGGGGCAGGACGGCCAGGAACACATCCTGCATGGTGGCCTCCGGGTCCTCGACGCCACGGGCGGTCAGGTATCCCAGTACCTGGGACGCATAGCTCCGGTAGACCAGATTGAACAACTCGCCATCTCGGCCCTTGAGGGCCCGCAAGGCATCGTCGGTCAGCGCTTCGGTCACGGACGTGGGCTTTCGTTCAAGGGAGATGGCTACATCATTGTATGGCCATCATGTGGCGGCTGTGGGTTGAACCCGCTCAACAACTTTACCCCGGGTAAAGAAGGGGAAAGCCCACAGAGGCCGCGCACTCCTGGGCAGGCGTCCCGCTGAACCGGCCCCGGACAAAAAAGTGCCGGGCCGGAAACATGATGGGGGACAGTTCCGGCCCGGCTCTCTTTTTGCAGTCAAGCGCCAGGTTCGAACCTGATGGGGGACAACTTCGAACCCGGCGCTTTCATAGTGGTAATCGTCACGGCACGGTCCAGGGTTACGCGGAATCCAAAAAACTTCAAAAAAGTTTTGAGCACCGTTCCGGGATCGGATCCGGCGCTGGCTCAGGGACCGGATCCGGGCATGATCAGAGGGGGAACGGGCAACAATTTCCGGGAATTTCCGGGTTCGCTGTCAGCGGCCCGTCAGCAGCCGGGACAGGGCTGATGCCAGCTCGGCAGCATCCGGTCCGAGGCGCCTGCCGGTCTCGCGGGCCCGGTCCATCCGGCCGATGCGGAGATCGCTGTCGACGAGCAGGGCAACCAGCTCCAGCCGGGCTGCTCCGGCCATCGCGGCAGACGAGGCAAGGCTCTGGGCGGCCGCACTCGCGGCCTCAAAGTCTCCGCTGGCCAAGGCACCCGCCACATTGTTCACCCTGGAGGGCAACAGGACCAGGAAGAGGTTAAGGAATTCAAGGAGCCGGCTTTGGGAATGGATATCCCCGGCAAGCTCCTGCACGCGCGTGCGGTCCAGGACCGGTGCCCTGTTGATGCGGGCGCGGTACCGCCGCGGCCCCAGTTCGACCGTTGCGGTCCGGTCCGATTGCCCGGGCTCCGGAGCGGTCTTGTTCTTTCCTGACTTCACGCTGAGACCCATGACGTCCATCCCCTCCCGTTAGCAGTCCGACGATTTGCCTGTGGAAGCCCCACTCCCAGCACAGCGCCGGTGAGTCCAAGATAGGGAGGGAGGACAGTGGCGGTCACGAGTGGCCCCTACCCGAAACACACCCGCTACCACCTGCATCATGCGCACCACTACGTATCAGCCTCGTGGCCGGCGGCACGAGTACGGCGGCTCGTCCGGACAGGGGCAGGTTCCGATCCTGTAACGCTCCCGTGCCGGGGGTTACGTGCGGCGGGCGCGGGTGTCAGGATACCGGCATGAGCGAGGAAGTGATGGCCGTCCCTGCCGCCGGTCCGGCAGCGACCCCCAAACATGTGACCGGTTTGATGAATCCACTGGGTTCCGCCGCGACGCGGGCCATGCGCGAGCAGGCCCGACGCCGGCGGGATGCCGAAGCAAAACTGCAGCAGCACCTGCTTCAGATCCGCAACAAGCAGTCCGGCGCCTAGCTGCACCCATGTGCGCCGGCGCCCACGAGCGCCGTCACACCGGTTAACGACGACGGCGGCGGGCCACCTTTCCAGGTGACCCGCCGCCGTCGAACATCTGTTCTGGATCGTTAGTCGTTGATCAAATCGTTGACCACGATGGTCTGGTCGCGGTCCGGGCCGACGCCGATGGCCGAGAATCGCGTGCCGGACAGCTTCTCGAGTGCCAGCACGTAGTTCTTGGCGTTCTCCGGGAGGTCCTCCAGGGTGCGTGCACCGGTGATGTCCTCGGTCCAGCCCTCGAAGTACTCGAAGATCGGCTTGGCGTGGTGGAACTCGGTCTGGGTCATGGGCATTTCGTCGTGCCGCACGCCGTCCACGTCGTAGGCCACGCAGACAGGGATCTGTTCGATGCCGGTGAGCACATCCAGCTTGGTGACGAAGTAGTCGGTGAAGCCGTTGACGCGCGAGGCGTGGCGTGCCAGGACGGCGTCGTACCAGCCGCAGCGGCGGGGGCGGCCGGTGTTGACGCCGAACTCGCCGCCGGTCTTCTGCAGGTACATGCCCATCTCATCGAACAGTTCCGTGGGGAACGGGCCGGCGCCCACACGCGTGGTGTACGCCTTGATGATGCCGATGGAGCGCGAGATCCGGGTGGGGCCGATGCCGGAGCCCACCGACGCGCCGCCGGCGGTCGGGTTCGAGGAGGTCACGAACGGGTAGGTGCCGTGGTCCACGTCCAGGAAGGTGGCCTGGCCGCCCTCCATGAGGACAACCTTGCCCTCGTCCAGTGCCTTGTTCAGGACGAAGGTGCTGTCGATGACCAGCGGGCGCAGGCGTTCGGCGAAGGAGAGGAAATAGCTGACGATCTCTTCGACCTCGATGTCGCGGCGGTTGTAGACCTTGACGAGAAGTTCGTTCTTCTGTCGCAGCGACCCTTCCACCTTCTGGCGCAGGATGGATTCGTCAAAAACGTCCTGGACGCGGATGCCCAGGCGGGCCACCTTGTCCATGTACGCCGGGCCGATGCCGCGGCCGGTGGTGCCGATGGCCCGGCTGCCCAGGAACCGCTCGGTGACCTTGTCCAGCACCTGGTGGTAGGGCGCCACGAGGTGGGCATTGGCGGAGACGCGGAGCTTGGAGGTGTCCGCGCCTCGGGCCTCCAGGCCGTCGATTTCTTGGAACAGGGCTTCGAGGTTCACCACACAGCCGTTGCCGATAATCGGAACCGCGTTCGGGCTCAGGATGCCGGCAGGAAGGAGCTTGAGCTCATACTTCTCACCGCCTACGACGACGGTGTGCCCGGCGTTGTTGCCGCCGTTCGGCTTGACCACGTAGTCCACGCGGCCGCCAAGCAGGTCAGTGGCTTTACCTTTGCCTTCGTCGCCCCACTGGGCTCCGACGATCACGATTGCTGGCATGGGATCCTCCCCCATTCGTTCGGGCTGGACCGCAGCCGGTTCACCGAGGTGACCGCCAGGGGACAGCGCCGTTCATGAGAATGCCCCGAATTCCACTGCCGCGCCTGTCCGGCCGACTGGCCGTCACGCGCAACGCAAGAGTTCCGGGGCTCTTACCACCCAAGTTTAGCCGATATGAGTGACAAGCACCGCTTTCGCCCGTTGGCGGAGCGGCTTCACACCGGGGCTGCGCTCTGCGCCTGCTCCGGGGACGACAATGTGGCGAGATGCTACCGCCGCCCGGCATTTCGCTGGGCTTGATAGACTGGTAATGATCGATCAGGAATCGGTCCACTCACCACATTTTCAAACCACACCGTATATGGCGTGCCCGGTACTTGGCATGCCTTAATCCGGTCTGGCAGCGTCACCGATCCCGCAGGAGACACAGCAATACATGACAGCCCTGGCTACTGAATCATTCCGCGAGCAGCTTCTGAGCCGCCGTTACGAACCCAACGTCGCAGTTGTCAACGAGCTGTGCGACACCTTCCAGAGCCTCAAGCCGGACACCGTGGTCCCGTACGTGGACCCGATGCACGACGTCGACGAGTGCCGCATCATCAGCCTGTACTCCAACATCGGCACGGCCGATGAATCCGGTTTCATCACCGCCGGCGACAGCGAAGCTGCCACCCGCATGCTCGGCGTGCAGTGGAAGCTGGGCCTCCGCCCCGAATTCGTCATGCCCTGGAACGTGCACCCGTGGCACATCCCCGGCGAGCCCAACGGCAAGTTCACGCCTGACCAGATTTCGGCCGGCCTCAAGCCGCTGCTGAAGTTCCTTGCGCTGGTGCCCCGCGCCTCCGTCATCGTGGCCCACGGCACCGAGGCCAACCGCCTGGCCCAGCTGCTCCTGAAGACCGAAGTGCCGCTGCTCTGGCGCCGCGGCCTCAAGACCTACAAGGTCCGTTCACTCAGCGGCCGCGCATTCGCCGGCACCGAGGCCCGCCAGCAGCAGTACCTCGACGAAATGCACGTTGCGTACGCTGACGCCATGGCCCGCACCGGCCTGACCAAGGCGAACTAACTGCGCTGAACCAACAACGACGGCGGGTCCCCACCCGGAAAGGTGGGGAGCCGCCGTCGTATGTTCAGTTATTTGCCTTCGATGGCAGCCTTGGCGGCGGGATCGGAGTCATTGAGGAACTTCTCAATGCGTTCCGGTTCCTCCGCCTCGCCGATGGCCGACGATGCGCGGCCCAGGGCGTACAGGGCGCGCAGGAAGCCGCGGTTGGGCTCGTGCTCCCAGGGGATGGGTCCCACTCCGCGCCAGCCGTTGCGCCGCAGCGAATCCAAGCCCCGGTGGTAGCCCACGCGGGCGTAGGCGTAGGAGTCGACGGTCCGCCCCTCGTTCCAGGCCTCCTCGGCCAGGATGGCCCAGAGGAGCGAGGACGTGGGGTGCTTCGCCACAAGATCCAGTGCCTCCTGGCCGAGGGCCAGGTGCTGGTAGATCTCGGACTCCGCGGGCAGGAGCGTGGGCTCCGGGCCCATGAGGTTCCTGCGGAATTCGTCGGACATGGTTAGAACGTCTTTCCGGCCGAGCCGAGCTGCTTGGTGGCCTCAACCACGCGGGCGGCGAGTCCTGCTTCAGCGGAGGCGCCCCAGACGCGCGGGTCATAGGTCTTCTTGTTGCCGACCTCGCCGTCAACCTTCAGCACGCCGTCGTAGTTCTTGAACATGTGGTCCGCCACCGGACGCGTGTAGGCGTACTGGGTGTCGGTGTCGATGTTCATCTTGATGGTGCCGTAGGAAACGGCGTCCGCGATTTCCTGGTCCGAGGAGCCGGAGCCGCCGTGGAAGACGAGGTCGAACGGGCTGTCCTTGCCGATCTTCGCGCCGACCTGGGCCTGGATGTCCTTGAGGATCTCCGGGCGGAGCTTAACGCCGCCGGGCTTGTACACCCCGTGCACGTTGCCGAAGGTCAGTGCGGTGATGTAGCGGCCGTTCTCGCCGGCGCCGAGGGCTTCGATGGTGGCCAGGGCGTCTTCCACCGTGGTGTACAGCTTCTCGTTGATCTCGTTTTCGACGCCGTCTTCCTCGCCGCCGACCGTGCCGATCTCGACCTCGAGGATCATCTTGGCGGCAGCGGTGCGCTCCAGCAGTTCACGGGCGATGCGCAGGTTTTCCTGCAGGGTCTCGGCGGAGCCGTCCCACATGTGCGAGTTGAAGATCGGGTTGCGTCCGGCCTTGACCTCGGCTTCGGAGGCGGCCAGCAGCGGCAGGACAAAGCCGTCCAGCTTGTCCTTGGGGCAGTGGTCGGTGTGCAGCGCGATGTTGACGCCGTAGTTCTTGGCGACTTCGCGGGCGAACGCGGCGAAGCCCAGGGAGCCGGCAACCATGTCCTTGGTGGAGGCGCCGGACCAGTAGGCCGCACCGCCGGTGGAAACCTGGACAATGCCGTCGGACTCTGCCTCGGCGAAGCCGCGCAGGGCCGCGTTCAGCGTCTGCGAGGACGTGACGTTCACGGCCGGGAATGCGAAGCCGCCCGCCTTAGCGCGGTCGATCATCTCGGAGTAGATCTCTGGGGTTGCAATGGGCATGCTGACTCCTAAAGTGAATTTCGTCTACGGGTTGTGTTGACCCTGGAGTGGACCTCGTCGGCTAGCACCCATCCTAGCCATTTCTGCGAAGGGGCAGTGTTTCGGGTCACTGGCCGGGTAACACTTTGCACTGGGCCCGCTGCCTCGTGGTGGCACTCCGCGGCAGTTTCAGGCCCTCCAACTGCCGCGATCTGTCACCTCCCGCGCCACCTCGGCGGGGACTAGACGGACTGGCTGAACACGTGCCGGCGGATCCAGGCGTGCATGGCGATGGCGGCCGCGGACGCCGCGTTGATGGACCGGGTGGAGCCGAACTGCTCGATCGACAGAGTGTCCAGGGCCGCTTCGTGGACCTCCGGCGTCAGGCCCGGACCTTCCTGGCCGAACACCAGGACGCAGTTCTTCGGGAGGTCGTAGGTTTCCAGCGGCACGGAATCGGGGAAGATGTCGATGCCGATAATCGCCAGCCCCTCCCCCTGCGCCCACGCCACGAAGTCCTCCACGGTGGGATGGTGGCGGACGTGCTGGTAGCGGTCGGTGACCATTGCCCCGCGGCGGTTCCACCGGCGTCGTCCGATGATGTGCACTTCCTTGGCGAGGAACGCGTTGGCGGTGCGCACCACGGTGCCGATGTTGAGGTCGTGCTGCCAGTTTTCGATCGCGATGTGGAAGTCATGGCGTTTCGAATCCAGGTCCGCCACGATCGCCTCGTGCTTCCAGTAGCGGTACTTGTCCACCACATTGCGGCGGTCGCCGTCGGCCAGGAGGTCCGGGTCCCAGTGTTCCCCTTCGGGAAACTCGCCTTCCCAGGGCCCGACGCCGACCTCCGCCTTGGGCTCCGGTTCCCCGCCGGAGGGGGAATCAGGCGGGGAGGCGGGCGCTGTAGGGGTCTGGGGGTCAGTCACGCTTCAACTTTAGCCGCGGCTTAGCCGTCCAGCTTCCAGCGGTTCGCCCGGTACGAGTTGCCGATCTTCTCCAGTGCCTCCGGGTTGGCGGTCCAGTAACTCTCGTGCCCGCTGACGCCCATCATCTGCGGTGTGCCCCACGGAGTCACGGTGAACAGGTTGACGGCGCGGATGGCGTCTCCCCCGGCGTTGGTGCAGGTGAAGCCGACCACCACGGCGGCCGCCCGGCGGAACTCCCTGATTTCCGGCGTCGACGCCTCAAAATTGCCGGTGCATTTGTGGCCGACCAGGTGCTGCGGCAGTTCGGCGGCGGGGATGGCCTTGAGCTTTGCCTCGATCTCCTTGATGGCTGCCTGGACCTTTTCAGGCTCCTTGCCGTATTTGCCTTCCTCTGCTTCGGCGAAGAACGAGAACGCCGTGGAGATGCCGTCGCCGTCGCGCTCTTCAGTGCCCTTGGCGACTTGCTGCATCGGGGCGCCGGTGGCGGGGTCCTTGGTGATCCCGAACGTGTCGTCGCTGCTCCAGGCGGACAGGTAGGAGAACGAGGATTCCCCGGTGACAAACCGGTTGTAAAGCGGGTCGTCGCTGGCTGGAATGTTGGCGGGACCCTGCAGGTCATCCCAGCCGGCCGGAAGCGGGAAGGCCCCGGCCGGCATGTCATCGGCTCCGGCGTCTTCGGATGGTGCCACGGATTCCTCGGGGGCAGCACTGTCCTCTGCCGCGTTCGGGGACGCGGATTCGGCGGAAGTGGCCACGGGCGCCGGGCTGTCCTCAGCCTGCGGTTTGCTGAACGCGGGAATGACCCAGACAAACACGGCCACCAGCGCAACGGTCACGGCAGCGGCGACGGCAGCCAGGACAATGATCAGGTTCTTCTTGTTCCGAGGCTGATGGGGTTGCAGGGGGTGAGTCTGCGGCGGGAAGTTGTTCGATGGGTAGTGCTGCTGGGGCGGTGGCGGCGGGCCGTAGTTGTTGCTCATGGCTGTCCCTTTCAGGTGCTGGCGGGCATCCTGCGGTTCTTTGGATGCCCGGAATATCCTTGGGGACCTCCCGGCGCAGGCCGGCACAGCAACCACCGCGGACTCCCCCGATCCGCGGCCGCTGGCACACTGGTGCCAGCCACGAGCCTAGTCCAACGAATGGCGCCACAACGCCGCACCGGGTCTGTCATTCTTCCGTGCCGGATGTTCCGGCGCCCCAAAAATGACAGACTGGGAGCCGGAACCGGCACATCATCGTTGGAGGATCACCATGGCAAAGTCAGACGAAGTACGTTCATCGGCAGCGCTTTACCGAAGCGGCCAGGAGATCGAATGCTGGCTGACGGATATGGACGGAGTGCTGGTCCACGAAAACCAGCCCATCCCGGGAGCCGCGGAACTGATCCAGCGCTGGGTGGACACCTCCAAGCGCTTCCTGGTGCTCACCAACAACTCCATCTTCACTCCCCGCGACCTGGCCGCCCGCCTGAAGTCCTCCGGCCTGGAAATTCCCGAGGAGAACATCTGGACCTCGGCGCTGGCCACGGCGCAGTTCCTGAAGGACCAGGTCCGCGGCTCGGATTCCGGGAACCGCGCCTACACCATCGGCGAAGCAGGACTCACGACGGCGCTGCATGAGGCCGGTTTCATCCTCACCGACCAGAACCCTGACTTCGTGGTGCTCGGCGAAACACGCACCTACTCCTTCGAGGCGATCACCATGGCCATCCGGCTGATCCTTGCCGGCGCCCGCTTCATCGCCACCAACCCGGACGCCACCGGACCGTCCAAGGACGGCCCCATGCCCGCCACCGGCGCCATCGCAGCACTGATCACCAAGGCCACCGGCCGCGAACCCTACATTGTGGGCAAGCCGAACCCCATGATGTTCCGCTCGGCCATGAACCAGATCGACGCCCACTCCGAGACCACCGCCATGATCGGCGACCGGATGGACACCGACATCATCGCCGGAATGGAGGCCGGGCTGCACACCGTGCTGGTCCTCAGCGGAATCACGCACAAGGACGACATTGCCGCCTACCCGTTCCGGCCCAACCAGATCCTGAACTCGGTGGCTGACCTCAAGAGCCAGATCTAGCCGGGTTCAAGGCGCGGGCCCGGGCGCCGGCCCGGGTTTCCGGGGTCGGGCCGAAGGGCCCGGGCGGCAGGGTCAGAATGCAGTCATCTTGGGCCCGCCGGTAGGCAGCGGGAAGATCTCATCCTGCAACTCCTCCAGGATGGGCCGATAAACGAACGGGTTCCACTGGGGACTGGCGTGCGCCGGCAGGGCGTCATCGGTACGGCGGTCGTTGGACACCATGTTGGCCGCAAAGGTCCGCGCCCACGATTCGCGGGCCGTCTGATAGTTCACGGTGCCGTCCCGGGGATTGCCGATGAACGCCATCCGAGTCCCGCCCAGCTTGTCGGCGAACCGGGTGGCGTCGAAGTGGTAGATGTACGCGGATTCGGATTGGATCAGCACGCTGGACGGCGCAATCGGTGACAGCTGCTCCAGGCTCTGGTCCACCACCTGGCGCCAGGACCGTTCATCCTTGTGCACGATGCGTTCGCCCAGCTCGTACCCGCCGCGCAGCACCGTGGGAACCCGGAACCCGCCCTCGTAGAGCACCACCACGCCTTCGAACCAGCTCTGGTCCAGGACGTCGTACTTGCTATACGGGCTGGAGTCCAGCAGGATGAATTTCACCTCCACGCCGTGCAGCTCGCGAAGCCGGGCAGCGACCTGTGTAGCCACCATGCCGCCGAAACTGTGGCCGTAGAAGTACAGGCTGGTCAGCTGCTTCGCCCGGACATGCTCAATCACCGCGATCACGATCTGGTCAATGTCCAGCCCCTGGTTGGAATAGCCGACGGCGGCCAGCTGGCCGCGCTGGCGCATCGCACCGCGCAGGGAATTGAGGATCCACTGCGCTTCCTCCCAGCTGGTCTTGTAGCCGGGAAACAGGATCCAGCTGGCGTTCGGGTAGTAGCTCTCCGCGAAATCGTCGCCCAACGTCAGGATCCTGTTGGTGCGCCGCTCTGCCTGGACATAACGGGTGAAGAACATGTCGGTGGCCAGCAGCGCTGCCGCCCCCGATCCCGCCAGGAAGTTTCGCCGGGAAAATCTCCTGAGTTCGGCGGCATGCTTGAGGAGGCGGCCCTCGGCTGTTCCAGGGCCGCCCTCAGGCTGTGGTGGCTCCTGGACTTTCGGCACACCTCTACCGTAGCCACAGCGGAAGCCGGATATGAAACGCGCGGAACCGGCTAGTTCGCGGGCTCGGCCGGAAGCGCCTGCAGGGGATCCGTTGCGGCGTTCCGGCCGGCTTCGGCATTCTCCCGCCGCGAAATTTCCACCCCGATCGCGTCATACTGCGCCAGCAGCTCGGTGCCCGCAATCGCGGCGGGATCGTCCAGCAGTCCAAAGACGGAGTCGCTGGCAGCCAGGAGTTCGTCGTCGGAGTACTGGGCCAGCGGTCCGCATCCGGAAGGGTCGATGGAGGCCGCGAATTCACCGGTGATTTCAACGGTCTTCACACCGGGTCCGGCATCAGGGCCCAGGCCGTCCGGTCTGGGCATGAATTCGAGCGAAACGCCTGAACCCGCCGCGGAGCCGCCGCCGGAGGTGTCGCCGTCGACCGCGTTGAGGTCGTTGCGGAGCCCCACCAAAGCGGGCGATTCCACGAACGCGGCCTGCGAGAGATCCACCCGGATGTGGGCAGTGACACCCATGCGGCGGATACGGCGGATGACGTGCACCAGGGCGGGTCGGGATTCCTGGTTGAGGCTGCCCCGGACGTCGATCCGAACAACATTTGCAGCGACGTCCAGCTTAACGAGGGCGTGAAGTTTGCGGTCCATAGGTACTCCAAAAAAGGGTGTCTATGGCCGACGGCTCAACCTCGGACAGCGTAGCTTCCGCGGCCCGTCCAACACAAGCCTGCGGCGTGGCCCGGTTCAGCCGACCCGGACCTGCCGTGCGGTCAGCCGACCCGGGACTTGCCCTGCCTGGGCTCCTCGAAGTGGGTCCGGGTGCCCGCTCCGCCGACGGAATCCACCAAGGATCTGGCGATGTCCCGCAGCTTGACGTTGCTGTTGCTGGACGCGTCCGTCAGGATCTGCACGGCCGCCTCCTGGCTGCAGCGGTTCTGCGCCATGACGATGCCCACGGCGATGTCGATCGTGGTCCGGGACTCCAGCGTTGCCCGGAGGTTGGTGGCACTGTCTGTGTGCAGCGAGAACCTGACGGCCAGGCGCAGGGCCTGAGACACTTCGCGCGTGTACCCCCGGGCGCGCGCCGCCGCTTTCTCATCGAACTTGTGCGGGACATCCGAGTAGAGGTTCAGGGCGGCCTTCGCATCGCCCTGGAGGTGGAACGGGAGGGACAACACCGAACGCAGTCCGTGCGAGGCAACAGCATCGGCGTAGTCAGGGCCCCAGCGGTCCTCTTCGAAAAGGTCCGGAACGTGGACTTCCCGTTCTTCCTCGGCGGCCGTCAGGCAGGGCCCCTGCGAGAGCGAATACTGGATCTCATCCACCTCGCGCGCGGAATCGCTGCTCCAGCCGATGGTGGCCGCCTTGCGGTCCCGGAGCAGCGTGATGCCGCACAGGGCGTCGTCGCCGTCGCCCGCCATCTGGTGCGCGGAAAAGCGCGCCAGTTCGTTGAGGAAGTCCTCGAAGTCGGCACTCTCCAGGATGAGGTTCTGGATCTGTTCGACGGTGTTGGGTGCTGGGTTGGACGGGAGCATGGCGCGGTCTCTCCAGGTGCGTGACTTGAATTTGAGCTACGCAAATTGTAGGGTGCCGCCTCTTGGCCATTCAAGCGGGGTTAGCTCCCGGCTGAATTGTCCGCCGCTGAATTGTCCGCCGCCGGCGGCACGCACGCTAGCTCAGGCCGAGCTCATCCTTGCCGAACGCGAACAGGTAGGGAACTCCGGTCTCCGCTTCGATTTTTTCCTTGGCGCCGGTGTCGCGGTCCACAATTACGCCGACGGCCACAACGTTGCCGCCGGCCTTGCGGACACCCTCGACGGCGGTCAGTGCGGACCCGCCGGTGGTGGACGTGTCCTCGAGCACCAGGACCTTGCGGCCCTCCACGGAGGGTCCTTCCACCTGGCGGCCCATGCCGTAGGACTTCTGGGCCTTGCGGACAACAAACGCGTCCACGGTGCGGCCGGCGTCCACGGCGGCATTCATCACGGCGGTGCCCACCGGATCGGCGCCCATGGTGAGGCCGCCGGCGCACTCAAAGTCGATGCCGGCGTCGTCGATCAGCGAGAGCATGACCTGGCCCACCAGCTTGGACGCCTCGTGGTGCAACGTGATGCGTCGGAGGTCGATGTAGTAGTCGGCTTCGGCCCCGCTGGACAGGATCACCTTGCCGCGGACAACGGCGAGTTCCTTGATGAGTTCAAGCAGGCGGGCACGGGCGGCAGCAGCGTCAGCTGCACGGGGGCTGGTGGCAGTCATGGGGTCCAGTTTAGTGGCTCCGCGGTTTGTGACGGCGCGTCCTGTGCTGGCGGGAGAACGGGCCGGAACATGGGCAGGAGAGCGGGCCGGGGCGTCCCACGGGACTTTCTACTCTAGCCAGTTCTCCCGGCGAGGAGTCCGATTGAACCATGACGGCCGGAACCGCTCCATCCACCCGCTGGTCCGCAATCCCGAAGGACGTCCATGGCCTGGCAGTCCGCCCGAACATGGTGGACTACGACGCCAGCCGCGCCGCTTTCTCCTGGGATGAGGCGCGTCATGAGCTGGCAGGGCTGCCGGATGGCGGCGTCAACATAGCCTACGAGGCTGTGGACCGCCACGCCGCGGGCGATCGGGCCGGCCATGAGGCCCTGCGTTTCATCCGCGCCGACGGTACGGCGCGCTCCCTCAGTTACGCGGAACTGGCCGAACAGACCGGACGGTTTGCCGGCGTCCTGCACGGGCTGGGAATCGGCCGCGGGGAACGGGTCTTTTCGCTCATGGGCCGCAGCCCGGAGTTGTACGTCGCGGTATTGGGGACGCTCAAGAATGCCAGCGTTTTCTGCCCCCTGTTCTCCGCTTTCGGCCCGGAGCCCGTCCGCCAGCGCCTTCATCTGGGTGCCGGCCGCGCCCTGGTCACCACGCGGGCGCTGTACCGGCGGAAGGTTGCCCCGATCCGAGACCTGCTGCCTGAACTGGAGCACGTGCTGCTGATCGATGCCGAGGGCCTGCCGGACCCCGGAACGCTGGACCTGGCCGAACTCATGCGGGACGCGCAGCCGCTCGAGGCGGCACCCACCCGCGCCGAAGAAATGGCCCTGCTGCACTTCACCAGCGGGACCACCGGCACCCCCAAAGGGGCGATCCACGTGCATGACGCCGTCACCGCCCACCGCGCCACCGGATTCTTTGCGCTGGACCTGCACCCGGACGACGTCTACTGGTGCACGGCGGACCCCGGCTGGGTCACCGGCACCTCGTACGGTGTGATCGCTCCCCTCACCCACGGCGTGACCACCATTGTGGACGAAGAGGAGATGGACGCGGACCGGTGGTACCGGATCCTCGCCGAGCAGCACGTCACCGTCTGGTACACCGCCCCCACCGCCCTGCGCATGCTGATGAAGGCCGGCGCCGGCCACGCCGCCGGGCATGACCTGTCCGCCCTGCGGTTTGTGGCCAGCGTGGGCGAACCGCTCAACCCCGAAGTGGTGGTGTGGGGACAGGAAGCGTTCGGCCGGCCCGTCCACGACAACTGGTGGCAGACCGAAACCGGCGGCATCATGATCTCGAACTACCCCGCCATGGAGATCCGGCCCGGCTCCATGGGCCGTCCCCTGCCCGGCGTTGAGGCCGCGATTGTGGCGCGGGATCCGGACGGCAAGCCGGTGCTCCGGGACGGCGAGGCCGTGCTGGTCACCGCACCGGATGCGGTGGGCGAACTGGCGCTCCGGCCGGGCTGGCCGTCCATGTTCCGCGGCTACCTCCATGAAGACGAACGGTACCGGCGCTGCTTCGCCGGCGGCTGGTACCTCACCGGAGACCTGGCCAAGCAGGACGCGGACGGGTACTTCTGGTTCGTCGGCCGGGGCGACGACGTCATCAAGTCCTCCGGGCACCTGATCGGACCATTCGAGGTGGAGAGCTCGCTGATGGAGCACGAAGCGGTGGCCGAGGCCGGGGTGATCGGCGTCCCCGACCACCTGGCCGGCGAAGTGGTCAAGGCCTTCGTGGAACTCCGCACCGGGTGGCAGCCCTCGGAGGCGCTCAAGCTGGACATCATCGGCTTTGCCCGCAAACGGCTGGGCCCGGCGGTTGCCCCCCGGCTGCTGGACTTCACCGACGCGCTGCCCAAGACCCGGAGCGGCAAGATCCTCCGGCGGCTCCTGAAAGCCCGCGAACTCGGCCTCCCCGAAGGTGACACGTCTACCATCGAGACCCCGCCCGGCAGCTACCCCGGAGCGCCGGCGTGAGCGGCACATCAGCGCGGGGATCCGGAAGCGCGGACTCCGACCATACACGCCACCTGCTCCATCAGATGCTGCGCGTGCGGCGGCTCGAGGAGCAGTGCGTGGAGCTCTACAGCGCGGCGAAAATCCGGGGGTTCCTGCACGTCTATATCGGAGAGGAAGCGGTCGCCGCGGGTGTGATGAGCACCCTGGCTCCGGACGACGCCGTGGTGGCAACATACCGGGAACACGGCCATGCGCTGCTGCGCGGTGTGTCCGCGGGAGCCATCCTGGCCGAGATGTACGGCTATGTGGAAGGCTGCTGCCGCGGCCGCGGCGGCTCCATGCACCTGTTCGACGCCGCCACCCGCTTCTACGGAGGCAACGCGATCGTGGCAGGCGGGCTGCCGCTGGCCGTGGGCCTGGCGCTCGCCGATAAAATGTCCGGACGCTCCCGGGTGACCGCCTGCTTTTTCGGCGAAGGCGCCGTAGCCGAAGGCGCATTCCACGAAAGCCTGAACCTCGCCGCGCTCTGGCAGCTGCCGGTCCTGTTCTGCTGCGAGAACAATCTGTACGCCATGGGCACCGCGCTGGCCCGCTCCGAATCGCAGACCGATATTGCCCTCAAGGCCGCCGCGTACGAGATCTCCTCGTGGTCCGCGGACGGGATGGATGTGCTCGCCGTCGAAGAGGCTGCGCGCCGTGCCGTGGACGCCGTCCGGGCCGGCGGCGGACCGCACTTCCTCGAGCTCCGGACCTACCGGTTCAGGGCCCATTCCATGTTCGATCCCGAACGGTACCGGGAAAAAACGGAGGTCTCCCGCTGGATGGAGCGCGATCCGATCAGCACTCTCCGGAACGCCCTGGAAACCGCCGGCCAGCTGACGGAGAAGGACTGGAAGAAGATCCAGCAGGACGTGGACGCGGAAGTGAAGGCCGCCGTGGAGTTTGCCGAAGCCGGCACGCTGGAACCGGTGGAGGAACTGACCCGGTTCGTGTACAGCGAGCGGAGCCCGCAATGAAGACCACCTACCGCGAAGCCATGCGGGCTGCCATCCGGGACGCCCTCCAGCGCGACGAACGGGTGTTCCTCATGGGCGAGGATGTTGGCGCGTACGGCGGATGCTTCGCGGTGAGCCTTGGCCTGTTCGAGGAGTTCGGCCCGGAGCGGATCCGGGACACTCCGCTGTCCGAATCCGGCTTTGTGGGCGCAGGCATCGGGGCGGCCCTGGGCGGGATGCGGCCCATTGTGGAGATCATGACCGTCAATTTCAGCCTGCTGGCGCTGGACCAGCTGGTGAACAACGCGGCCACCCTGCTGCACATGTCCGGCGGGCAGTTCAACGTGCCGCTGGTCATCCGGATGACCACGGGAGCCGGGCGCCAGCTGGGAGCCCAGCACTCACACAGCCTGGAGGGGTGGTACGCCCACATCCCGGGGCTGCGGATCCTCACCCCCGCAACCCTGGAGGATGCCCGGGGGATGCTGTGGACGGCGCTGGAAGACCCGGATCCGGTGCTGATCTTCGAGCACGGAACCCTGTACAACGTGGCCGGGGACCTCGCTGACGACGCCGGCCCGGTGGATATCAGTACGGCCGCCGTCCGCCGCCCCGGCAAGGACATTTCGCTCATCACCTACGGCGGAACGCTACCGGCAGTGCTCGACGCCGCCACGCAGTTGGCAGCCGAGGGAATCGACGCGGAGGTGCTGGACTTGCGCGTGCTGCGCCCGCTCGACGACGCCGCCGTCCTGGGGAGCGTGGCCCGGACCCACCGCGCAGTGGTGGTGGACGAAGGCTGGCGGAGCGGCAGCATCTCCGCAGAGCTGTCCGCGCGGATCACGGAGAACGCCTTCTTCGACCTGGACGCACCGGTGGGCCGCGTCTGCAGCGCCGAAGTGCCGTTGCCCTACGCCAAACACCTGGAACTGGCGGCACTGCCCACGGCGGAGCGCATCGTCGCCGCAGCCCGGGAAGCGGTAGGCGCCCGTGGGTGATTTCAGGATGCCGTCCCTTGGTGCGGACATGGAGCACGGCAAGATGGTGGAGTGGCTGATTAAACCCGGCGACTACGTGCACCGCGGAGATGTGGTGGCCGTGGTGGACACGGACAAGACCGTCATGGACGTCGAAACCTTCGAAGAGGGCGTCGTGGCCGAGCTCCTGGTGGATGTGGGCACCACTGTTCCCATCGGCACTCCCCTGGCCCGGATCACCCGGACCCCGGACGACGGCGCCGGCCAGGCAGGAGGGCAGCCGGCGGTCCCGCCGGCAAAGGCTGGTCCGGAAGCAGCCGCGGCGCAGGTTCCTCCCCCGGTCCGGCACTTGGCCCACCAGCTCGGCGTGGATCCGTCCGGGATCCGCGGGACAGGCAAGCACGGGGCGGTCACCCGCGCCGACGTGGAACGCGCGGCGGCCGCGCGGTCCGATCGGCCGGTTCCTGAGGCTGCGCCGGTTCCCGAAGCTGCGCCGGCACCCCACGGGACCCGGGTGCGGTCCTCGCCCCGGGCACGGCGCCTGGCGGACCAGCTCGGCGTCGACATCGGCACGGTGCCGGGGACAGGCCCGGACGGCGCCGTCACCGAGGCTGACATCCAGCGTGCCGTGCAGGGAGCCGGGGCGTCCGCTCCCGCGGAGGCCCCGGCACCGGAAAAAGAACCGGAAGAAGAACCGGCAGCGGAAGAAACGCCGTCGCCGGACGCGCAGGACCGCTTGTCCAGCCTCCGCCGGTCCATCGGCTCGCTCATGACCCGGTCCAAGCAGACCATCCCGCACTACTACGTCAGCACCACGCTGGATCTTCGTGCCGCCATCGGATGGATGCAGCAGGTCAACGAACAGCGGCCGGTGGCCTCGCGGCTGGTTCCCTCGGCCCTGCTGTTGAAGGCCACAGCAGTGGCCGCCCGGGAAATTCCGGAAGTCAACGGCTTCTTCACCGACGGGGTGTTCCGGCCGAGCAGCACCGTGCACCTGGGCGTTGCCGTGGCCCTGCGGCACGGCGGCCTGGTGGCGCCTGCCATCCACGATGCCGACACCCTGGCCGTGGACGTGCTGATGCAGAAGCTGCGGGACCTGGTGGGCCGGGCGCGGGCGGGGCGCTTGCAGCGCGCGGAAATGGCCGACCCCACCATCACGGTCACTAATCTGGGCGACTTGGGGGTGGAGGCTGTGTACGGCGTCATCTACCCGCCGCAGGTGGCCATGGTGGGCCTGGGCAAGGTGGTGGAGCAGCCCTGGGCGCAGGACGGCATGCTCGGTGTGCGGCCCGCAGTCACTGCCACATTGTCAGCCGACCACCGGGTGAGCGACGGACTCCGGGGGGCCCGCTTCCTGGCCCGGATCGACGAACTGCTGCAAAAACCGGAGGAGCTATGAATGAGCAGGACGCACGGCAGGCCGTGCACGCGGCCATCAACCAGGTAGCCCCGGACGTGGACCTTGACGGTCTCGACGAAGGGTCCCGGCTGCGGCAGGACCTCGAGCTGGATTCGCTGGATTTCCTGAGGCTGGTGGAGACCATCGATGAGGCCACGGGCGTCGACATCCCTGAACGCGACTACGCCTCCGTGGCCACGGTGAGGGGCCTGATCGACTACGTCGCCTCACGCGGCTGAGCGCGGCTGGGCCCGGCGGGCAAAGTCGGGTGCATGCTCCGGCCTGGGTCCGAAGGCGATGAGCCGCGGCATGAGCCTTGTCAGCGCCGGAACGTGCCTGGCAAGAAACAACACCACTGACGGAACCCCGGACCTCCTCCCGGCGAACAGGGGCACGAAAACCGCCCGGTGCATGATGCGCTGAACGGTCTGGAGAAGAACGGTGGGCATCCGGCGCCGCCGTTCCACCGCAGCCAGATCATGCAGCGTCACCTGGCCTTGGAGCAGGCCCGGTGCCAGCCTTGCGGCCGCGGCCACCGCATCCTGGATGGCCAGGTTGATGCCCACCCCGCCTGCCGGGGACATGGCATGGGCGGCGTCGCCGATGCATAACAGCCCGTCAACGTACCAGCGCCGCAGCCGGTCCAGCCGCACATCCAGGAAGTGAAGGTCCTCCAGCGAACGGATGGCGTCCACACGGTCGGCCAGGTCCGGCCGCAAGGCGGCGACGCGTTCCCTGAACCGTTCAACTCCCTCGGCACGGATCCGGGCATCCGTTCCCTTGGGGCCGAGGTATCCCATCTGGTAGTAGTCGTCGCGGAACAGCGCAATCATGGCTTCGCGGCCCCGGAACGCCGGGACGATGCCCGCCACGGCGCCTTTTTCCGACGCGTGGCGCGGGAGCTTGAACCACCAGGTGTCGAAGGGAACGGGGTACTCCTTCGACTGCAGGCCGGCGGACCGGCGCAGCACGGAATGGCGCCCGTCCGTGGCCACCACGAGGTCCGCGTGGATCGCCCCTTCGGTACTTGCCTCGTCGCTGCCCGCACGTGTCCGGTAGCGGACGCCGGTGACGCGGCCGTCGTCGAACATTAGCGATGTGGCTTCATGCCTCATCAGGAGCCGGAATGTGGGTTCGCGCGCGGCCTCGGTGGCCAGGAAATTCAGGAAGTCCCACTGCGGCATCATGGCGATGTAATTGTAGGGCGGCTTCAAGGAGGCGAAATCGCCGAGCGTCAGCATCCCGCCGTTGGGGAGGGGGAAGGCGGCGGCGTTCAACCTGCTCTGCGGAAGCTTCCGGAACTCGTCGCCGAGTCCCAGTTCGTCGATCAGCCTGATGGTGGAGGCGTGCACGGTGTCGCCACGGAAATCGCGCAGGAAATCGCCGTGCTTTTCGAGCACAGTGACCTCCACTCCGGCCCGGGCCAGCAACAGGCCCAGCATCATCCCCG
Source organism: Arthrobacter sp. GW460-12-1-14-TSB2 (assembly GCF_059423525.1). NCBI lineage: Bacteria > Bacillati > Actinomycetota > Actinomycetes > Micrococcales > Micrococcaceae > Arthrobacter > Arthrobacter sp. GW460-12-1-14-TSB2. The sequence continues at coordinate 83,172 of NZ_JBWKYC010000004.1, read as the reverse complement.
CCGGCCCTCCGCCGGCAACAACGCACCCCGTTTGCTCCATGCACCCACGCTACGCCGGACACACAAAGGCCGCACGCGCAATTGCTGCGCGTGCGGCCCGGGTGTCCTGCCTGAACCGGATCAGAGCCGGGTGTCGAAGGAATCGCAGAACACGTTCTCGTTGAACGTTCCCTGGAATTCCGAACTGCCCATGATCTTTTGGACGGTCGCCCGAATGGCCTCGGGCGACCCTGCGTGGGCGTGGATGGCGGTCTTCACCATCGGCACGTCAATCAGGTGGTTGGGCTGGTTGAGCGAGACGAACACGGTGGGGACCTCGGTGACGTACCACGGGATCTCCGCGGCCATCGGGGTGGACCACTTGATCCGGATGGCTGCCTCCTGGGCGAAGCCCTTCACATTGGCGAACACGAAAGCGGCGTCGTACTTGTCCGCGTAGTCGCCGGTGGCTTCCTCGGAGATGACCGACATGAAGTTCACACCGGTCTCCCCTGCCGCCTCACGCTGGTCCGCCGTCTTGAACAGGTGCACCTCAAACCCGGCGTTTTCCAGCTCCGCCTTGACGGTGTCCAGGTAGGCCAGCGGGTCGGCGCGGGTGAAGTCCGAACCGCCGGAGATGCCGTACAGGCGGATGCGTTTGTGCGTCGCCGGCGTGATGGGCAGGTTGTTGGCGGTGTCCTTGACGAGGGTGACGGTCTTGTCCGCGATTTCGGCGGCGACGGCCCGGTGGGCGGCACTGCCGATCACGGCGAGTGCTTCCACCGGCGGCACCAGCTCGTTGCGCCCCTTCTGGTGCAGCCCCAGCGAGGCCTTGAGGGCCAGGATCCGGCGCAGCGCGTCATGCAGGCGCTGCTCGGTGATGACGCCGGACTTGTAGCCGTCCAGCATGTACTGGAAATCTTCCGCGGGATTGCGGAAGAACAGGAACATGTCGCAGCCCGCCGCGATGGTGGCCGGCACCAGGTCCCTGCGCTTCATGGCCTGGGTCAGGCCGATCATCTGCGAGGCGTCCGTGAGGATAAGCCCGTTGAAGCCGAGTTCGCCGCGGAGCAGGTCCTGGAGCAGTTCCGGCGCCAGCGTGGCCGGCCGGATGTCCTTGTCCGCCAGGCCGGGACGGAAATGCCGGGAAAGTTCCGGCGCCCCGATGTGCCCGATCATGATGGACTGCACGCCGTGCCCGATCATTTCCCGGTAGACGTGCCCGTAGCTCCGGTTCCACTCCTCGTAGCCAAGGGTGTTGTAGGACGTGACCACGTGCTGGTCGCGTTCGTCCATGCCGTCGCCCGGGAAGTGCTTCATGGCGCAGGCGGTGGGTGACTCGCTGATGCCGTCGAAGTACTCCTTGGCGCGCTCCACCACGATCTCCGGCGTGTTGCCGAAGGCCCGGGTGGAGATGACCGTGTTCCGCCAGTTGTAGTGGATGTCGACGATCGGCGCGAAGGCCCAGTTGCAGCCCAGCGCGGCGGTTTCGACGCCGGCCACCTGGCCCATCTGCCGGGCGATGGCCTTGTCCGGGTGCGAGCCGGCCTGTAGGTGCGTGGACACGAACGTTCCGTCGTCGCAGCTTCCGGCTCCGCCCATTTCCGGGTTGGAGGCCACCAGCAGCGGGATGCGGGTCTTGGACTGCGCGTAGCGGATGTGCTCCTGCACCGCGGCGGAGGGGCCGGGCCGGTAGCGTATGCCGCCCACGTGGTAGTTCTCCAGCACGCCGTCGAGGTAATCCGGGGAGTAGTCGTTGTTGTGGTTGATGAACAGCTGCCCGATCTTTTCCTCGAGGCTCATCGACTCCAGGGTGCTGTTCACCCACTGGACCGCTGCGTCGTCGAGGTTGAACGGCGCGGCTTGGAGGTCGACGTCGAACTGGCGCGGCTGGGTGCCTGCGGCACCGGCGGAAGTCCCGCCGTCGGGAATTCCGACGACGGCGGCAGCCGTGGAACGCACGGCGGCGGCGATCCCGGCCAGTGCTTCGGCCACCACATGGTCTACGGGGGCGGCGATGTCCACCACGATGCCGGCTTCGTCGGCGCCGAGCGGTTCCAGCGTTGCGAGCTGGGAATCAAGCAGGGCGGGCGGCATGAAGTGCCCGGAGCGGCCTTCAGTCCGTGCCCTCAGCACCTCTTTGCTGCCGTGCAGGTGCAGGAACACGGTGTCCGGCGCCTGTTCCCGGATGGCGTCACGGTAGCTGCGCTTGAGCGCCGAGCATGCCAGCACCAGGCCTCCGTTCCCGGCGGCTGCGAGTTCGGAACCCACGGTGGCCAGCCAGGGCCAGCGGTCCTCGTCCGTCAGCGGCGTGCCGGCGGCCATCTTGGCGACGTTCTCCACGGGGTGGAGCGAATCGCCGTCGAGGAAGGGCACGCCCAGTTCGCGGGCCACCAGGTCGCCGATGGTCGTCTTGCCGCAGCCGGAGACGCCCATGACGATTATGCGGTGTTTGGTGGTGCCGTGTTCAACCAGGTGCTGCTCTGTCACGGGCTGCTCTGTCACGACCCGCGCCTCACCAGTCATGGACGGTGCCGTCAACGAGGCGGTTATAGGGCAGGTAGGCCTGCTGGTACGGGAACGCGGCTGCTGCTTCCTCGTTGAATTCGACGCCGATGCCGGGCTTGTCGCCCGGGTGCAGGTAGCCGTCCTTGAAGGTCATGGACTGTTCGAAGACCTCGTTGGTCTTGTCCGAGTGCTGCATGTATTCCTGGATGCCGTAGTTGTGGATGGCCAGGCCCACGTGCAGCTGCGCGGCGAAACCGACCGGGGAGATGTCGGTGGGGCCGTGGAAGCCGGACTTGATCTGGTACTGCGCGGCAAAGTCCATGACCTTCTTCAGCGGGGAGATCCCGCCGAAGTGCGTGGAGGCTGCCCGGACGTAGTCGATCAGCTGTTCCTTGATGATGGTCTGGTAGTCGTACACGGTGTTGAAGATTTCACCGATGGCCAGCGGGGTGGTGGTGTGCTGGCGGACCAGGCGCAGGGCTTCCTGGTTCTCAGCCGGGGTGCAGTCCTCGAGCCAGAACAGGTCATACGGTTCCAGAGCCTTGCCCAGCTTGGCGGCCTGGATCGGGGTCATGCGGTGGTGGCCGTCGTGCAGCAGCGGCAGTTCCGGGCCGAACTCGTTCCGGACGGCTTCGAAAACGGTGGGCAGGTGGCGCAGGTACGCCCGGGTGTCCCAGTCTTCCTCCACCGGGAACGCGCCGCGGCCGGCGGGCTCGTAGTCGTAGCGCTCGCCTGAGGCCTGGGCCTGCGCGGCGACGCCGTAGACGGCCTTGATGCCCGGGACGGCGGTCTGGATGCGGACGGACTTGTAACCGAGTTCCAGGTGCTCGCGGACGGAGTCGAACAGGGAAGGGATGTCCGCGCCGGAGGCGTGGCCGTAGGCGCGCAGGCCGTTGCGGGAGGCACCGCCGAGGAGCTGGTACACCGGCATGCCGGCCACCTTGCCCTTGATGTCCCAGAGCGCCATGTCCACGGCGGCGATGGCAGCCATGGTCACCGGGCCGCGGCGCCAGTAGGAGCTGCGGTACAGGAACTGCCAGGTGTCCTCGATCCGGTGCGGGTCCTTGCCGATCAGCAGCTGCGCGACGTGTTCCTTGAGGTAGGCGGCGACGGCGAGTTCGCGGCCGTTCAGGGTGGCGTCACCGATGCCGGTCACGCCGTCCTCCGTGGTGATCCGGAGGGTCACGAAGTTACGGGACGGGCTTGTCACGAAGACTTCCGCGGCAATGATTTTCACAGCTGTTCCTTTCGAGCGGGGCTGGGTCGAGGGTAGGTCGGGGCTTAGTTGGAAGTGGTGAGAGGCTTGGCGGCGTCTGCGCGTTCTTCGCTGGTGCGGCGTGCCTGGATTTCGGTGAGGATCCCGGCGTGCATGGCGTCGGTCAGTTTGTACTTGGACATGACCAGGACGGCGAGGATGGTCAGCACTGCCGGGATGGCGCCGGCTGCCAGCTGGATTCCGAAGAGGGCGTCGGCAGTCTGTGCACCGCCGGACTTGTAGCCGCCCAGTGCCAGTGCGTAGGCGGCGAGGGCGCCGCCTACGGCCTGGCCGGTCTTGCGGGTGAACGAGAACAGTGCGTAGGTGATGCCCTCGGTGCGGACACCGGTCTTCCATTCGCCGTATTCCACCGTGTCTGCTTCCAGGGCCCACACCACGATGTTGACCGCGAGGACGCCCACCAGGCTGATCACGAGGCCGGAGAAGCCGATCCAGACCTGGCTGGCAGGGGTGAGGAAGATGATGGTGCCGCCGATGACGGTGAGCACGGACGAGTAGATGTAGACGCGCTTCTTGCCGATGGTGCGGACCAGCCTGGGCATGAACCCGGCCAGTACGAAGGTGGCGGCCAGCTGAATGATGGACAGCACCGGGTACAGGCCCAGGTTGCCGAGGACGTCGCGCAGGTAGTACAGCTGCACCGAGGTCAGTGCCAGGTAGCCGGAGAGGAAGAAGAACGAGCTGATGCACAGCATCAGGAGGGGCTTGTTGCCCTTCAGGGTTTCCATGCTCTGCTTGACCGAGACGTTCGGGACGGCGCGGTGGACGCGTTCCTTGGCGGTCATGACGGTAAAGAAGTACAAGGCCGCGCCGATGACAACGAACACCAGGGTGATGGTGGTGAAGGTTGACTGCAGGTCAGCGCCCGGCTTGATCAGCGGTGCCACGAAGATGCCGAGGGCCGAACCGACCAGCAGGCCGCCCACCATGCGGGCGGAGCCGAGCTTGGCGCGCTCCCCCGGGTCCTGGGTCATGGCGCCGGCCAGGGAGCCGTAGGGGATGTTGACCAGGCTGTAGGCCAGGCCGAGTGCCGCGTAGGTGACGTAGGCGTAGAGCAGGGTGCCGGATTCGCCCAGCTGCGGGACGGAGAACGTTGCCACGCTCAGGAGCAGCAGCGGGATGGAGCCGAACATGATGAACGGACGGAACTTCCCGAAGCGCCTGCTGAAGGTGCGGTCCACCATGCGTCCGGCGAAAACATCGGCGAACGCGTCAAAGATCCTGACCACCAGCAGCAGGGTGCCTGCCGCGGCGGCCGAGATGCCTGCAACGTCCGTGTAGTAGACCAGGAGGAACATGGTGGCCGAGGTGAAGGCGAGGTTGTTGGCCGCATCGCCGGCGCCGTAGCCGAGGATGCTGAGCTTGCCGAGTTTTTTCATAATTGGGCTCCTTTACCCGGTGCCGGCTCCGCGGAGCCGGCGAAAAAATGGTCAAAACGCTAGGGGGTGGTGACGCTGCTGTTCGGGGTGGCGTTCTTGGTGGCTGCCAGCGCGGTCCAGCGCTGGCGGAGGGCGTACGCGGCGGGCTTGGGCCGGCGGTCGCGGGTGAAGACGCCCTTCTTGTTGCCGTCCACGCGCATGATGCCGTTTGACGTCTGGAAGTCCGCGAAGTTCCAGACCTGCTCGCCCACCATGGCGTCCACCCGGTCGAACACCCGGTGGTACATGGCCAGGAAGGCGGCCTGGTATTCCTCGCTCCAGGGCTGCTCATAAATGGAGTGGAAGCCGGGCATGGTGTCCGGCCCGTACTCGGTCATGATCATGGGCTTGCCGTACTTGGCTTCCCATTCGCGCAGTTCCTTCTCCAGGACCTGCTCCGCTGATTCCAGGTCCCCGTTGTTCAGGTACCAGCCGTAGTAGCGGTTGAGCAGGATGACGTCGAAGAGGTCCCCGAGCAGTTCCTTGTCCGGGGTGTCGAACATGACGTTGACGTAGCCCACGGGCCGGGTGGGGTCCAGTTCGCGGGTGAGTTCCGCCAAGGGCTGGAAGTACTCGCGTGCCCCTTCCTCGGACCCGTTGGGTTCATTGGCTATGGACCAGATGACCACGGACGGGTGGTTCTTGTCCCGGGCCACGAGCTCGGTGATCGCCTGCCGGTGGTTGGCCGCCGTATTGGCGTCCACAACGCCGTCCTCGTAGGTCTTCTTGGCGATGCCGCCAAACACTGCGCCAAAGCCCAGGTGGAGGCCCACGGCCGCGGTCTCGTCGATGACCACAATGCCGTGGCGGTCGGCGAAGTCCATGACTTCCTCGGCGTAGGGGTAGTGCGAGGTACGGAACGAGTTGGCGCCCACCCAGTCCAGGAGCTGGAAGTCGTTGACCATCTGGGCGTTGCTGTGTCCCTTGCCGACGGTGACGTGGTCCTCGTGCATGCCGAAGCCGGTGAAGTAGAACGGCTCCCCGTTGATGAGGAATTCCTTGCCGCGGGCTTCGACGGTGCGGACGCCGACGGGCAGCGTGTAGCTGTCCAGCAGCCGGCCGCCCTCGCGGATTTCGGCGGTCAGGCTATAGAGGTACGCGGCGCCGGGCTGCCAGAGCACGACGTCGTTGATCACCAGTGCGCCGCTGGCACCGTCCGCGCGGGCAACTTCGACGCCGTCGGCGTCCTTGAGCGAAACGGTCACCGTTGCACTGTCCGTCCCACCGGCGGTGGCGTCCGCCGTCGCGATCGTGTAGTCCACCGTGCCGGTGGGGCCGTCGAAGCCGGTGACCACCGTGATGTCGTCCACGGTGACCGCCGGGGTGCTGTACAGCCAGAGGCTGCGGTGCAGGCCGGCGTAGTTGTAGAAGTCGTGGAGGTAGCTCTGCTGGCGCCGGCCGTCTTCCGTGACGGTGATGCTGCCCGGCGGAATGGTGGCCTGGGTGAGCTCGTTGTTGACGGCGACGGTGAGCCGGAACGTCTTGCCCGGAGTGACGTGGTCCGTGATGTCCGCGCTGAAGGGCATGTAGCCGCCGGTGTGCTGGGCCACGAGGACCTCATCGGCCCACACCATGCCCTCGTGGGTGGCCGAGTCGAGGCGGAGGTGGATGCGCTCACCTGCCCAGCCGCGCGGGACGCGGACTTCGCGCTGGTACCAGACGTAGCCCACATGGTCGCGGATTGCTTTGTCCGGGAAGACGTCGTTGTAGCTGGCGGGGACGCCCATCTCCAGCCCGGTGTCCAGGGGCGCCCTGAACCATTCCTCGCGGTGGCCGGCGCGGTCAAAGTCCACCTTGAACGCGTAGAGGCCGTCGAGGTTGACCAGTTCGCGCGTTTCGCTGGCTTGGGGCTTCAGCATCTGGGGGTCCTATCGCGTCTTTGCGGTCTGTGCCGGGGGGATTCTGGCGAGTACGGCGGTGCGCCGGTTTTGCTCTTCTTGTAATGCTAATCACTTGGCAATCAAATGGCAAGCGGTTGCCATAAAATTTTGTTGAAAGTTCATTAAACACCGCTGCCCGGATCCCGGTGATCCGGGAGCCGGGCAGCAGCGCGTGCGGAGGACGCTAGCAGGAGACAGCCAGCTCCCCGAACGTTCCGCACAGGTTTTCGATCAGGTCCACGACGGCGCCGTCCCCTGCCAGGACCGGGTCCACGATGTTGAGCAGGGCGCGGATCCGTTCGGTGCCGCCGAGCAGGTTGGCTGCAGCCACGGCCTCGGCCAGCGGATCCTGGAACGCGGCGGCGACAGCGCTGTAGTCCATCCAGGCGGCAATCATGAGTGCGGCCGCCGCCCCGCTCCTGCCCGCGGCACGCTCGGCCTGCAGCACCTGAACGGCACGCATCCGCAGCTTGGTGCTGCCGTCCATGGCGATCTGCGCGAGGTGGTGCGCGATCCTGGCGTTGCTGAAGCGTGCCAGCAGGGCGGCACGGTACTCCGGGATCTGCAGCCCGGCGGCGTTTCCACCCGGCCCGGACAGGTTCGCTTCGGCTTCGTCCCAGAACTTTTCCACGGCCTGAAGGCACAGCGGATCCGCCAGGGCCTGCGCCACGGTGGTGTGGCCGCGGAGTTGGCCCGCGTACGCCAGCAGCGAGTGGGCGCCGTTCAGGAGCCACAGTTTGCGGTTCTCGTACGGCTCGATGTCGGCCACGAACACCGCGCCGGCGTCTTCCCAGCGAGGGCGGCCGGCAGGGAATTCCCCGCTGAGCACCCAGTTGGCGAAGGGCTCGGCAACGACGGGCGAAGTGTCCCGATAGCCGCACGCGGCTTGGACAGCAGCGACATCCGCGTCAGTGATGCGCGGCGTAATGCGGTCCACCGAGGTGCTGACGAAGCTGATGTTGGCATCGATCCAGTCAGCGAGGCCAGCGTCCCACGCGCGGGCCATGCCCACCACGGCGTTGTGCGCCACGGTGCCGTTGTTGGAGAGGTTGTCGCAGCAGACCACGGCGAGCGGTCCCGCTCCGGCAGCCCGGCGGGCGGCGAGGGCCAGCACCAGCCGGCCCAGCGGCGTCGTCGGGAATCCGTTGCCGGCCAGCAGCGAAAGGTCGGCGACGACGTCGGGCGCCTTGGCGTCGAGGTGCCCGTCGGCCCCGAGGCGGTAGGCCGCTTCGGTAATGGTCAGGGTGACGAGGGCGGTGGCGGGAGCCGCGATCAGCTCCGCCAGGCGCTGCACGTTGGCGCCGTCCACGGCCTCCACGATGCTGCTGACCACGGCGAAGGTGTCGCCGCCGTCGGCGCGCTCCACCACGGTGTACAGCCCGTCCTGTTCGGCCAGCGCCAGCGCTGCGTCAGGCCGGCGGCCGGTGAAGGCGGCGATGCCCCAGTCTGCGGCGTCCCCCGCCTGGTGGGTGTACCAGGCCTGGTGCGAGCGGTGGAAGGCGCCCAGACCCAGGTGGACGATGCGCACTGGCGCCTTGGCGGACGGGCGCAGCCGGCGGTTCAGCCGGGGAAGGTCCGTAGCGGGCCCTGCTTCCTCGGCAGCATTAGGTCGCAGTTCGGTGCTCACAGCTTGAAGACCCTTCGGGGCGAACCGTCGACGAGGTCGACGATCAGTTCGTGGGCGCGGTCCTCGCTGACGCGGTGCTCGGCCACGAGCCGGGCCAGGAAGGAGGCCTCGATCCGGCGGGACGCATCGTGCCGTGCCGGGATGGAGCAGAAGGCGCGGGTGTCGTCGATGAAGCCGGACGAGCGGGAGAACCCGGCAGTCTCGGTGACGGCCGAGCGGAAACGCAGCATGGCGTCCGGTGCATCCAGGAACCACCACGGGGCGCCGAGGTACACGGACGGGTAGAAGCCCGCCAGCGGCGCGAGTTCACGGGAAAACACGGTCTCGTCCAAGGTGAAGAGCACCAGGTGGAAGTCCTTGGCCGTGCCGAAGTCCTGCAGCAGCGGGCGGATCGCCTCGGTGTAGTTGACGGCGAACGGGATGTCGTGGCCGGTGTCGGCGCCATAAGCGTTGAACGTGGGTTCGTGGTGGTTGCGGTAAGACCCCGGGTGGATGGTCATCACCAGGCCGTCTTCCACGGACATCCGCGCCATCTGGTACATCATGTGCGCTTCAAAGTCTTCGCGGTCCCGCGCCGTGGTCTGGCCGGAACGGGCGCGGTCAAACAGCTTTGCCGCGTCACCGGCGTCGAGCTTCAGCGTTGCGGGCGTGCGGACGCCGTGGTCCGCGGAAACGGCGCCGTGCTCCACGAAATAGCGACGCCGGTTTTCCAGCGCGGTGATGTAGCCGGCGTAACCGGTGGCGCCGTCGCCCGCTGCCGCGATGAGGCGGTCAACGTTGGCGGACCATGCGGGATGCGCGATGTTCAGGTACTGGTCAGGGCGGAACGTGGGCAGGACGCGGCCGTGGAACGTGGGGTCCTGGGCGATTGCCTTGTGGCTGGCCAGGCTGTCCAGGGGATCGTCCGTGGTGGCCAGGACCTCGATGTTGAAGTCCTTGAAGAGCTGGCGGGGCCGAAAGCCGGGCTCCATCAGCTTGGCGGAAATGGCATCGTAGCTGGCATCGGCAGTCTCGGCGCTGATCTCCTGCTGGAGGCCGAAGACGCTGTCGAACTGGGTGCGGAGCCAGTAGCCGGAGGCGGTGCCCTCGAACAGCGGCCAGGCCTGGCAGAACTCGCGCCAGACGGTGCGGGAGTCCGGCTCCGCGGTGTTCGAGCCGCGCAGCCGGTCCAGCGGAACCCCGCTGGCGTGGATCAGCCGGGTGACGTAATGGTCCGGGCTGACCAGCAGCGCTGCCGGGTCCGGGAAGGGGGTGTTGTGCTCGATGACTGCGGCGTCAACGTGCCCGTGCGGGGAAATGATGGGCAGGTCCTGGACGCGCTGCAGGAGGTCGCGCGCAATGCTGCGCGTTCCGGGATCCGCGGGCAGGAGCCGGTCTGGGTTGGCTGCAATCGACTGTGACATAGCTCAATGGTCCGGCCTGTTCCAGCCTTTTGTCAACCGGTTGCCATAAATTGCCATTAAGTTGCGAGGGCGGCCGCGCGGCCGGGGTGGGTGGCCGGGACGGGGCGGCCCGGACTCAGCCCGCGGGGAGGAGCCGTCCGCTGGACCCCCGCAGCACCAGCTCCGTCTCGACGCGCAGCGTCCCCGCCGGGTCACCCGTGCCGTGCAGCAGGTCAAGGAGCAGCGTTGTGGCGCCGGAGCCGCACTCCCCCAGCGGCGAGCGGACGGTGGTGAGCGGGGGTGTGGTGAAATCCGCCCCGAAGATGTCGTCGAAGCCCACGATGCTGATCTGGTCCGGCACCACCATGCCCGCAGCCTGGAGTTCCTGCATAAGGCCGATGGCCAGGAGGTCGTTGTACGTCAGCACGGCCGTGGCGCCGCTGGCGCGGACGTCGCGCGCTACCTGCCTGCCGCCGTCGACCGTGGGTTTGCTCGATTCCAGCCGTACGGCTTCCAGCCGGGACCACTCGCAGGCGGCCTGCACGCCTTCCCAACGGCGGGCGGACATCCACGACTGCGGCGGCCCGGCAACAAAGGCAACCTTCCGGTGGCCGTTCGCGGCCAGGCTGCGGACTGCCTCGCTGATGCCCTTGTTCACGTCGGGCACCACGCAGGGCACGCCGTCGACCTCGCGGTTGATGACCACCACCGGCTTGTCGCGGGCGAGGGCGCGGATGTCGTCGTCGTCCATGCGCGGGCTGGCCAGAATGAGGCCGTCCACGGTGGCCATCATGCGGCGCGCTGCCGTCAGCTCGGTAACGGCGGACTCAGCGGACTCGGCCAGCACCAGGGTGTAGTCCCGCACCGTGGCGGTGGTTTCCGCGCCGCGGATGATGTCGAAGAACGTGGGGTTGGTGATATCCGCGACGATCAGGCCGAAGGTGTTGGTCCGGCCGGTGGGCAGCGCCCGGGCAAACGGGTTGACCTGGTAGTTCAGCTCGGCGGCGGCGTCCTCGATGAGTTTCTGCGTCTTGGCGCTGACCCGGCCCGGCTTGCTGAGCGCCCGGGAAACCGTGGACGGATTGACGCCGGCAACCTTGGCAATGTCGTAGATTGTGGCGTTGGATTTGCCGTCCCGGGAATGCTTCTTCGCCGGAGCTGGTGGGGCCGCAGCGTCCGGCGTCTTGGGTTCAGTCACCGCCCCATCCTAACGAGGAACACCCCAACTGGGTCGCAGTTAATGTCGTTTTCAGGGCTCAAAACGACATTAACTGCGAGCTAGTTGGGCTAGGGATGGCCAGCGGTTGCCGCGCCGGCCCCGACCCGGGCTATGAACGCTCGGGGAACTTGCCTTCGTCCGCGATGCGCTTGTTCAGCTCGGCCAGGAACACGTCCTCATCGAAGTCCAGCCCCACTTCGGTGCCGGTCCAGCTGGAGAGGTGGATGGCGTTGGCGAGGCGGACACCGTTGATGCCGTCCGATCCCGGAGCAAGCAGCGGGGTGCCGTCCAGGATGTTGGCGGCAAAGTTCTCCAGGACACCGGCGTGCTGGCCGCCCCATACGGACTCGAACTCGATGACTTCGGTGGTGTAGTACTCCGCGGGGTTCAGCTCGCCCATAAAGAGCTTGCGGACATCATTCATGTCCATGGCGTCGCTGAGTTCGCGTTCGGGCTTCTTCAGGCGGGTCACCGTTGCGGTCTTGGAATTTTCGACGACGATCTTGCCCTGGTCGCCCAGGATCTCGAAGCGGTCGGTTCCTACGAGGTCGTGCGTGGCCGTGACGAAGACGCCGGTGGCGCCGTTGCCGTAGTCCACGACGGCGGTGACTTCATCCTCCACTGCGATGTCGCGGCGGAAGCCGTAGGCAACCTTGGAGTAGACGGACTTGGGGACGCCGCAGATCCACTGCCACAGGTCCAGCTGGTGCGGTGCCTGGTTGACCAGGACGCCGCCGCCTTCGCCGCCCCACGTGGCGCGCCATTCGCTGGAGTTGTAGTACCCCTGCGGACGCCACCAGTTGGTGATGATCCAGTTGCTGCGGCGGATGCTGCCGATCTCGCCGTTGTCGACGATTTCCTTCAGCTTCTGGTACAGCGGGTTGTTGCGCTGGTTGAACATGATGGCGAAGGACAGCTCAGGCTTGCCAGCGGCAAACTCGTTGAGCTCCTTGACCTGCTTGGTGTAAACGCCGGCCGGCTTCTCCACGAGCGCGTGGATGTCGCGCTTGAGCGTCTCGATGCCCATCTCCGGGTGCAGGAAGTGCGGCACGCAGGTGACGACGGCGTCCACGTCGCCGCTTTCCAGCATGGCGATGTAGTCATCGTAGAAGGGAACGTGCGGGTACGCGGCCGAGGCCAGGTCCTTCTTCGCGGGATCGATATCGCAGATGGCGCCGATCTCCATGTTGGGGACCAGGCCGTCCGTGATGAACTTGGCGTAGGCGCCGCCCTGCTGGCCCAGGCCGATGATGCCGAGGCGTACTTTCTTGCTCATGTGCTGATTCTCCGTAGTCAGTCGGTGCGGTCTAGAAAAGGTTCGAGTGGCCCAGAGCCACGAGGTTGTCGTACGAAGTCTGCAAAGCGTCCCAGACGGTGCGGCCGTAGAGCTCGTCCTGATCCACCAGCATGTACTCGGCGCCGGCAGCCTGCGCGGCGGGGATGATGGAGGCGAAGTCCAGGTTGCCTTCGCCCACTTCCGCGAACTGGACAACGTTCTTGAATTCGGCCATGAATCCCATGATGTCCCCGGAATCGAGCATGTCGAAGGAGGCTTCGGGCAGCTCGCCGATCCGGTAGTCCTTCAGGTGCACCATGGCGGTGCGGCCGGCGTACTTTTCCAGTGTGCGGACCGGGTCAAGCCCGCCGCGCTGCACCCAGTGCACGTCGATTTCCATACCCATGGCCGGGGAGTTCTCGGCGATGATGTCCAGCATGAACTTGCCGTCGAACTTCGCGAACTCGATGTGGTGGTTGTGGTAGTACAGGCCCAGGCCCTGTTCCTGCAGGCGCTCAGCGTATTCGTTGGCCTGCTTGGCGAAATCCACCACGGCACCGATCGACTTCATGGCCGGGAAGGGCAGCATGCCGATCCGCAGGAGCTTTGAGTCCAGCCGCTTGGCGTCGTCCACGATCTTGTCGAAGTGCTCTGCCAGGGAGTCGCCAGGGCGGCCCTTGGGGGTCTCCGTCGCGACGGACAGCGCCGCGATGTCCATGCCCAGTTCAGTCCGGGAGCGGTCCAGCTCGGCGACGTTCTCCGGGGTCATCGGGATCTGGGAAATCTCGACGGCGTTGTAACCGATCGCGCTGACCTTGCGGAGCGTCTCGAACGCCCCCACCTCGGCGAAGCTGTCTCTGAGCATCATCGCCTGTACGCCAATTTTGGCCACTGTGTTCCTCCGTAATGTTCCGGACCCTCGAGGGCCGCTTTGCTGTTATTGCTGCTGCCGTGGCTGACGCCCGGTGTCAGGCGAGCGCGCCGGCCTGTTCGGTCTGTTGCCGCTGGATGTCCAGCAGGCGGTGGCGATCCGCCCGGCGTTGTTCCTGCCGGTCCGGATCGGGTACTGGGGACGCCAGCAGGAGACGCTGGGTATAGGGATGTTCGGGGTCACGGGTCACCACTTCGGCAGGTCCCTGCTCGACGATTTCGCCGTGGTACATCACTGCCACACGGTGGCTGATGTGCCGGACCACGTCAAGGTCGTGCGAGACGAACAGGTACGAAACTCCGGTGTCCTTCTGGATCTGAAGGAACAGGTCCAGCACGCGTGCCTGGGTGGAGAGGTCAAGCGCGCTGACGGGTTCGTCGCAGACGATCAGCTTTGGCGAAAGGGCCAGTGCCCGGGCAATGGCCACGCGCTGGCGCTGGCCGCCGCTGAACTCCCGCGGCAGGCGGTGGATGGCATCCGAAGGCAGCCCCACCTGGTCCAGGAGTTCCTTGACGCGCTTCTTGGCGGCAGCCTGTTCCATGCCCTGCACGCCAAGGGGTTCGGCCAGGATGGCGCCGATCTCCAGGGCCGGGTTGAGCGAGGTGTAAGGGTCCTGGAACACCACCTGCAGGTCACGGCTCAGGGTCCGCCGCTGCCTGCGGGTGGCGTGGCTGATGTCCTTGCCTTCGAAGGTGATCTTGCCGCCCGTCACCGGGGCCAGGCCCAGGACCGCACGGCCCAGGGTGGTCTTGCCGGAACCGGACTCCCCCACCAGGCCGAGGGTCTCGCCCCGGCCGATGGTGATGTTGATGTCAGTCAGGGCCCGGAAGGGCTTGGCCCGGAACGTCTTGCTTGGGTATTCGACAACCAGGTTGTCCACCATCAGAAGCGGGCCCGTGGGGAGCGGGGCAATTTCGTTGACTTCAACAGTGCTCACGCGACCGGCTCCTTCTGGCTGGATACAAGCATGGACATGGGGGTTTTGCCTTCCAGCATCGACGCCAGGAGGGTCTGGGTGTAGGGCTCCTTCGGGTTGCGGAGGATGTCGCGGACGGATCCTTCCTCAACCAGGCGGCCGTTCTGCATCACGGCCACGCGGTCGCAAAGGTCGGCCACCACGCCGAAGTTGTGCGTCACCAGGATCACGCCGACGCCGAGGCGGCGCTGAAGGTCACGGATGAGGTCCAGGACCTCGGCCTGCACGGTGACGTCCAGGGCCGTAGTGGGCTCATCGGCAATGATGAGGTCCGGTTCGCAGCTGATGGCGCCGGCGATGAGCACACGCTGTGCCATACCGCCGGAGACTTCGTGCGGGTACGCCCTGAAGGTGCGGTCGGGGTGGACAATTCCGACGTCGGACAGCAGCTTCATGGCACGTTCGGTGGCTTCCGCCTTGGAGATTCCCAGGACGCGCACCATCGGCGTGACCAACTGGTAGCCGATGGTGAAGGCCGGATCCAGGTTGCTCATGGGTTCCTGCGGAATGTAGGAGATCCGCTTGCCGCGAAGCTTGGACAGCCGGTCCTGGTTGACCTTGTCGTCGCCCGGGGCCACGGTGTAGTTGCCGTCGAACTGGATGGCGCCGCCCACTATACGGGCGGTGTCAGGCAGCAGGCCAAGGATCGAGAACGCCGTCTGGGACTTGCCCGATCCGGACTCGCCCACGATGCCCAGGATTTCGCCGCGGTCCACGTGGAAGGAGACGTCGTCCACTACCTTCTTGACCGAGCCGTCCGCCTGCGGGTACCCGACGCCGAGGTTGGTCACCTTGACCAGGTGGTGTTCGGTTCCGGCTTCGACGGCGGCAAGGGTCTTGCGCGCTACCTTAGAGGCGCTGGCTGAAGCAGCGGCTTCCGCTGCATGGACCTTCTTCTTGCGATGCTTGATCTTCTCGCCGTCTTCCAGGGCATCGCGGATGGCATTGCCAAGGAGCACCAGGCCGCCGATGGTGAGCGCCATAGCCAGCGCCGGCCAGAAGAGCAGTGTCGGGTTCAGGTAGACGTTCTTGAAGCCCTCGCTGAGCATCACACCCCAGGTGGCTTTGGAAGGGTCGCCCAGGCCAAGGAACTCCAGGCCGGACTGGATGGCGATGGCCACGCCGGCGATGGCTGCAGTCTGAATGATGATCGGTGCCCGGACCACGGAGAAGATGTGGCGGACAATGATGCTCCAGTCAGACAGCCCTGACACGCGGGCGGCGTCGACGTACAGCTCGTTGCGGACCGACTGGACGGCGGTCCGAGTCAGCCGGAAGTAGGCCGGGCTGATCAGGATGCCGAAGGCAATCATGGAAATCCAAACCGACGGACCGAAAGCGGCCCGGATGGTGAGCAGCACAATCAGGCCGGGGAGGCTCATGGTGATGCTGACCATCCAGTTAGAGACTGCCTCGAATTTCCCGGAGTAGTAGCCGGCGATCAGCCCGGCCGGCAGGCCGATGGTGATGGCAACCCCGGCGCAGAGCAAGGCGGAAAGGAGCGTCAGCTGGGCGCCGAAGAGAAGCCGGCTCCAGACATCGCGGCCGGCGCTGTCCGTGCCGAGGATGTTCACGGCATCCGGCTCGGCCAGGGTCTTAGCAATATTCGCGTAGTTCTCATCGAACGGCGCCAGGACGGGAGCCAGGACGGCGAGCACGGAGATGGTCAGCAGGATCAGCAGCGCGGCGATGCCGAGCGGGTTCCTGACCAGGCGCCGGATCACTGTGGAGCGGACCACCGTGCCGGACTGGCCCGTGGGCGGGGCGACGGCGACGGCGCTGTCGGCGACAGCCGCTGTTTCTACAGAATCGCTCATGACACACGTACCTTCGGGTTCAGCCAGCCATTAAGAATGTCCACCAGCAGGTTCACCACAATGACGACGACCACCGTGTACATCACGACGCCCATCACCACCGGAAGATCCGTCTGGGTGGTTGCCGTGACCGCCATCGGCCCCATACCCGGGAGGGCGAAGATCTGCTCGATGATGACCACACCCCCGAGCATGCCGATCAGCTGCAGGCTCAGCACGGTCAGTCCGGCCGGGGCGGCGCTCCGCAGCACGTGCTTGAACAGGATTTCGCGCTCGCCGATGCCCCGGCTCCGCAGCGTGCGGACATAGTCCCGCTCGAGCTGCTTGATGACGGCGCTGCGGATCTGCTGCGCGCCGCCGGTGACTCCGTTGATCAGCAGGGCGATCACCGGGAGGGACATCGAGTAGACCCAGGCGTCCGCGCCGGAGTCCGGTGAGATGGTGCTCGTGGCGGGGAAGAGGCCCAGCTGGATGGCCAGGATGGTGACCAGGATGACGCCGATGACGAACCCCGGAACGGAGTCGCCGATGATGGCGCCAACCTGGACCACCCTGTCCACCCAGCCGCGCTTGACTGCAGCGGCTACACCGATCAGTGCGGCGCAAATGGCGATCAGGATCATTGCTACGAAAACCATGGTCATGGTGACCGGAATCCGGCTGGCCAGGGAGTTGGCTACCGGTTCGGAGGTGAACCAGGATGCGCCAAGGTTTCCAGCCAGGGCATCGCCCACCCAGGCGAGGTAGCGGACAACGAGTGGCTGGTCCAGTCCCAGCTCCTGTTCCTTCAAGGCCACTTGTTCAGCGGTGGCCTGGTCGCCCAGAATGTTCCGGGCGATGCTGCCGCTGGACATATACAGCAGGAAGAACGTGAGCGCAGAGACAACAAGCAGCACCACCGCCCCGCTGCCCAGCCTTTTCGCAATGAACCTGATCATGGTGCCCTACTTGGCGGGTGAGTAGTTGTAGATGGACGGGACGGCCTGCTGGATCTGCGGCGTTACCTCAACCTTGGAGTTGTGGTAGTACATCTGGTTCACACGGAACAGCGGCGCGAACCATGCCTGCTCCACCACGTACTTGTTGACGTCCTGGGCCAGCTTGCCGGCGTCGGCTCCACCGGCGCGCACTGCCTCGATCTCCTTGTCCAGCTCCGGGTTGGCGTTCTTGAACGGGTTGTAGAGCGCCTTCGTGGAGATGATCTGGTTGATGGCAACCGTCGGCTCGCCCTGGAAAAGGGAGAAGTACATGGTGGTGAACTTCTGGGCTGCAACATCCGAGGTGAAGGTATTCGTGATCGCAGCGCCGACATTGAGCGTGATGCCCACATCAGCCAGCTGCTGCTTGACCACGGAAATCTGGGTTTCGAAGTTCGGGACGGCGGGGATTTCCATCGTGAATCCGTTTTCGTAGCCGGCTTCCTTGAGGAGCTGCTTGGCCTTTGCCGGATCGTAGCTGTAGTGGTTTTCCAGCTCTTCGGTCCAGGCTCCGCTGGCCTTGCCGAACGGCTGCGACGTGGGAGTGCCCTGGCCCAGCATGACCTGGTCGAGGATGGTCTTGCGGTCAAACGCGTAGTTGACGGCCTGGCGGACCTTGACGTCCTTGAGCGCAGGGTTCTTGGTGCCGTCGCGATCAAGCAGCAGCAGCCCCTGCCAGTCCACCTCGTTGGCGGCGAGCTTCATCTTGGCGCCCTCGGCCTGTTTGCCCGTCTTGGGGTCCAGGATGGTGGCGTCCACCTGGCCAGAGACCAGGGCATTTGTGCGCGCCGTGATGTCCGTCAGGATCTTGAACGTGAGCTTCTGGTACTTCTGCAGGTCCTTGTTCCAGTAGTCCTTTCGCGCATTGAACACGGTCTGGGAATCCTTGACCGAAGCGGCCTTGTCCATGACATACGGTCCCGAGCCGGCGGGTTCGGTCTTGATCCCTTCGGTACCGAGTGCCTTGGGGCTGCCCATCAGGCCGGCGGCCTGGCTGAGGAAGTACTCCAGGGCAGGGTCCGGGACGGAAAGGTTGATGTCGATGGTGTCCGCATCCACCACGGCCACGTCGGAGACTGATGCGAGCTGGGCCATCTGCGGGCCGTTGGCCTTCTTGAAGTGGTCCATGTTGGCTTTGGCAGCCTCGGCGTCGAACTTGGCGCCATCGCTGAAGGTGACGTCCGTGCGCAGGTCAACCGTCAGCTTGGTGTTGGCCTCGTTGTACTTCCACTCGGTGGCAAGCATCGGACTGAGCTTTCCGTCCGGCTCGCGGAGGATCAAGGTGTCGTACACAGCCTGGTAGGGCTGCAGGACGTGACCCACGTGCGCCTGGGCCGGGTCCCAGGAGCGTACGTCCTGGATGGTGCCGATGGTCAGCGCAGTGGCAGCAGCGGCTTTCGGGCCGGAGTTTGCCGTCCCGCCGCATGCGGTCAGGGCGAGCGCCGCGCTGACGGTGAGGGCGGTTGCTACCGCCTTGGGACCTAACTTCATTGTTGGCTCCTTGGATCTGTGGAACGGGAGACTTGCAGAGTAAGGCCGGTGTGGCGTAGGCCACACCGGCCTTGTGAGACTCACAGTACGCATTGTTGCTTCGTTTGGCAACCGATTGTCAAAGATGTTGCAGAATTGCTTTCCGAGGGCGGGAATGAAACATTCTCAGGCCATCTGATGTCCGACAACCGGTTGCTTCAATGGCTTCAGGACACCCTGTCAGCCGACTCCGGGTAGCTCTGCCGGTAGACATCCTTGATGATGCGCAGTGATTTTTCGGCCTCTGCGGGGCTGATCCAGAACGGCTCCGGGTCATCCAGCCGGCCGTAAAAGTCGTTGATCAGCAATTCGTGCGAGACCCCCCAGTAGGACCGGCCGCCGGACTCGCTCGTGCGCTCCGGGATGACATCCACGCGGCCGTCCGCATGCGTCACCGTAAGGTCGCCGTGCAGGCTCAGGACCGCCTTTTCCGTGACAACATCAAGCGTTACGGGGGCGTTGTAGGCATTGGCCAGGGTGGCATAGAACGCGCTCCGGACCCCGCCCTCATGTTCTGCGACGAACTCCGCGGTGTCCTCCACTTCGATGGCACCGGCCAGGAAGCGGGTGGAAGCGTTGCCGGTGACGGACACGACATCCCCCACCAGCCACTGAAGCAGGTCCACGGTGTGGATGGCCTGGTTCATCATGAGACCGCCACCGCCGCCTGCCCAGGTCCCGCGCCACGGCCGGCTTTCGTAGTACTCGGCGGAGCGCTGCCACATGACCGTTGCGGAGGCCCCCACCACCGCGCCCAGCTCGCCGGACCGCAGGAGGGCGTGCATAGCCTGCGACGTCGCGTTGTACCGGTTCTGGAAGCACACCGCTATTTTCGCGGTACCTGCTGAGGCGGCCTCGACCAGCCGCCGGCCCTCCGCCAGTGTGTGGGCCAGCGGCTTTTCGACGATCACATTGACGCCGCGTTCCAGGCAGTCCGCGGCCAGCGAGGCATGCTGGTCGTGCGGGGTGCAGATGTGCACAACGTCCGGCCGGACCGCCTCGATGAGGCTGAGGTGGTCTGCGAAGCCGGGGACGCCATGGGCGGCCGTCGCGGCCGCCAGCCGGTGCGGATCCGAATCGCAGACCGCAACCAGCGTGGCTCCGTCGAGCTTTGCCACCGCTTCGAAGTGCACGGCGGAAACATCGCCGCAGCCGATGACGGCCACCGACGTGCTCAAGAGAGTTCAACCCCGTTCTTGGCAGCAAGCGCCGCGAAGGCCCGGGCCGCGATGCCGAACGCAACCGGGCCCGAGAAACCGCCCAGCTCATGGGCGCTGGCCAGGTGAGGTTCCAGCGAGGCGAAGCCGGTGTAACCGTCCGCCTTCAGCGCGGCGATGGTGGCATCCAGTTCGCCGTCGCCCTCGCCGGAGGGAACCACTTCGCCGGTGCCGGCCAGAGCGTCCTTGACCTGGAAGTACTCAAGGTACGGCCGCAGCATGGCATAGCCGTCGGTGTACGGCTTAACGCCCACCTGGACGAAGTTGGCGTTGTCCCAGGCAATGCGCAGTGCCGGGGAATCCACGGTCTTCATGAGGTCCAGGACCCGCTCGGGAGTGTCACCGAAGATGCCTTTTTCGTTTTCATGCAGGAGCACGACGCCGGACTCCGCAGCCAGCGCTGCCAGCGCACCCATGCGGACCATGACGTCGTCGCGGATGTCTTGGGCGCTCTGGTCCCCGGCGCGGTAGAAGGAGAAGATCCGGATGTATTTGGTGTCCAGGCCCTTGGCCACGGAAATGATCTGGCGCAGCCGGTCCAGTTCGTGTTCCACCGGGAGGCTCACGTCCACCTTGCCGATGGGGCTGGCGACGGCCGAGACCTTGAGGCCCTTTTCATCAAGGATTTCCTTGAGGGCCGCGACCTGCGGCGGTTCAAGCTCGGAGACGTTGGTACCCCAGGCACTGCGCACTTCGATGTGGCTTGCCCCCAGTGCCAGCAGGACCGCGGCCTGCACCGCAGGATCCGGATCTATCTCGTCCCCGAAACCTGAGAGGGGCCAGACTGCGGTGGTTGTTTCGCTCACGCGGATCTCCTGGGGCTCGCGGCCGCCGCGCCGGGCAGCTGTCATTCAGGCTCCAGTGCGGTGACGCAGTTCACAAACGGTGTCCAGCCCAGTTTAGCCAGCCGGATCCCGCATGACAACCGGTTGCCAAACTTTGACAATCTGTGGCATCCTTTGCAGAACGGTTCTGTGGCGGCAGTCACAGGCCCGCCTACCCGACCCGGCCGTCACGGCCCGGCCACCACGTTCAGAGAGGAGCGCCGTGGCTACGACGCAACCAGCAGCTGTGGACCGCCCGCCCACCATCCACGACATTGCCGCGCTCTGCGGTGTGGCGGCCTCTACCGTGTCCCGGGCGCTCTCCACGCCCGACCGTGTCAACATCAGGACACGGCAGCGGATCGAGGCGGCCGCGGCGCAGTTGAACTACATCCCCAACAGCCAGGCCAAGGCGCTGAGCTCCGGCCGCACCGGCGCAGTGGGAGTGCTGGTTCCGGACATCACCAACCCCTTCTATTTCGACCTCATCCGGGGCACCCAGCTCCAGCTCAAGGCGGCCGGATACACCCAGCTGCTGGTGGACACGGAGGAATCCGATGAGGTGGAGGCCAGCACCATGGAGCAGTTGCGCAAGAGTGCTGACGGGATTGTGGTGGCCGCCTCCCGGCTGAGCGACGACGCCCTGCTCGCGGCTGCGGCGAAGATGCCGATGGTCACGGTCAACCGCGACGTCCCCGGCGTTCCCGCCGTCCTCATTGATACCCCGTCAGCCACCAGCCAGGCCCTGGACCACCTCGTTTCGCTGGGCCACACGCGCATCGCCTACATCGCCGGACCCGCAACGTCCCAGTCCAGCACGCGGCGCTGGACGGCCCTGTCCGAGGCAGCCAAGGAACGCGGCGTGGAGGTGCGCAGGCTGGGTCCCTTCGCTCCGAAGACGCAGTCCGGCGCAGCAGCCGCGGACGCCGCCGTGCACAGCGGGGTGACTGCCTGCATCGCGTTCAACGACCTCATCGCCATCGGAATGCTCCAGCGCCTCCGCGAACGAGGCATCCGTGTTCCGCAGGACATGAGCATTGTGGGCTGCGACGACATCTTCGGCGCTGACTTCTGCAATCCGCCGCTGACCACCATGGCCTCCCCGATCGAACAGGCCGGCCGCGTGGCAGTCTCCATGCTGCTGGCCCAGCTGAACCCGCTGGCGGGAGGCGGCACCCGCAGCCGTTCCGTGATGCCCACGCATCTGACCGTCCGTGGCTCCACCGGGCCTGCGCCGACGCAGGCTGCGCCGGGGCTTGGGACGCAGTAATTCCGGGGCTGATTCAGGCAGACACAGTTGAGCATGGTTGACACTGCTGACTAGTCTGGATCACATGCGCGAACTCCAGGCCAGGATCATTGAAGAAATGGGCGTCCAGCCCCGGATCGACCCCGCCGGGGAGGTGCGCAAACGCGTCACGTTCCTGAAGGATTACCTCAAGGCGACAAATACCAAAGGCTTCGTCCTGGGTATCTCCGGAGGCCTTGATTCCTCGCTCGCGGGACGGCTTGCCCAGCTGGCCGTTGAAGAGCTCGCGGCGGAAGGAACGGACGCCAATTTCGTGGCGGTCCGTCTCCCCTACGGCGTGCAGCACGACGAGGACGACGCCCAGGCCGCCCTGGACTTCATCAAGGCCAAGACCGAGTGGACGTTCAACATCTCCGCTGCGGTGGACGGCTTTGAGGACGAATTCGAGAAGACCGTGGGCAACGGTATCTCCGACTTCCACAAGGGCAACACCAAGGCCCGCACCCGCATGATCGCGCAGTACGCCCTCGCCGGCGAGCACAACTACCTGGTCATCGGTACGGACCACGGCGCCGAGTCCGTCACCGGCTTCTTCACCAAGTTTGGCGACGGCGGCGCGGACATCCTGCCTCTGTTCGGGCTGAACAAGCGCCAGAACAGGGCACTCCTCGCCGAGCTCGGAGCCCCTGCCCGGATCTGGGAGAAGGTGCCCACGGCAGACCTGCTCGACGGCAAGCCCGGCCGCACGGACGAGGACGAGCTTGGACTGAGCTACGACCAGATCGACGACTACCTGGAAGGCCGCGACGTCCCGGACGCCGTTGCCGAATCGATCGAGCAGAAGTACCTCCGCACCCGCCACAAGCGCACTGTCCCGGTCACCATCTTCGATACGTGGTGGAAGTAGCGCGGCTCGACTCCTACGGAATAAGCACGAGCTTGCCCCGGACGTGGCCGGCCCGGCTGATGTCCAGCGCCCGCGCCGCGTCGGTGAGGGGCAGCCGTTCCTGGATGTTGAAACGCAGCTTTCCGTCGGCGCCCAGCCTGGCAGCTTCCGCCACCCTTCCGTCGAGCAGCCGGAGCGGGGCAATTCCGGCGGCGTTGGATACCTTCCCGGGCACCGTGGTCACCGCGGTGCCGTGGCCGCCCAGCAACGCGACCGTTGCCGCCGTCGACTCCTCCCCGCCAACGGTGTCCACCACCGCGGTGATGCTGCCCAGGGAGCGGACGCGCTCCACGAGCCCGTCGCCGTAGGTCACGGGCTCGGCTCCGAGCCCGCGCAGATACTCATGGTTCGGTTCCGACGCAGTGCCGATGACGCGGGTGCCAAGGTTCCGGGCAATCTGGACGGCTGCCGAGCCCACGCCTCCCGCCGCACCGTGGACCAGCACCGTATCCCCCGGACCGGCCCCCAGCTGGACCAAGGCGGAATACGCGGCACCTCCGGCTATCGCCATGCATGCTGCCTGCTCGACGTCCAGGCCCGCCGGTTTGGGCGTGAGCTGGCCGGCCGGAAAGTTGGCAACGGAACGGTAGCCGCCGACGATCCCGTTCCAGATGACATCTTCGCCCACCCCGAAGTCTGTGACCCCGCTGCCGACAGCCGTGACCTTTCCCGCCGCTTCACAGCCCGGAACCGCGGGCAGCTGCAGCGGGAAGAACCGCTCCAGGTAGCCGGCAACAACCTTCCAGTCCACCGGGTTGACGGCGACGGCTCGGACGGCCACCTGCACTTCGTCGTTGCCCGGCGGCGGCAGCTCCTCCTCAGCCGGGGTGACCACGTCGGGGCTGCCAAATTCCGCAAACTGCATTCTGACGCCCATAGGTTCAGTCCCTGACTTCCACAGTGCCCTTCATTCCCATGAAGTCGTGCAGGGCGCAGATGTAATCAAACTCTCCGGCCTTGTTGAACTTCACGGTAAAGGTGCTCTTCGGCAGCATCAGGCCGGAGCTGAGGTCCCCGCCGGTGAAGTCAGCGGGATCGCCCACGGCGGCAAACTCATCTGCCGGTTCCTCACCGAAGGTGACAGTGTGCGGGGCTCCCATGCCGTCATTGACGAACGTCACCGTGTCGCCAACATGCACCACGATGTGGTCGCGGACGAACCGCATGAGCATGGCCGTCTCATTGTCAGTTCCCGCGATGACGGTGTGGTTGTCGGCTTTGGCCCGCGCCGCCTCCCACTGGTCCTTGCCGTCCCGCAGGATCTTCCGCTCCTGCTTCTGTGACTGACGGTCATACTGCGACTGAGTGTACGGGTAGTCTGTCCCGGCCACCCGCACATGCACGGTGCCCTTCATGGCCATCCCGTGGACCAGGCAGTAGTACGTGAACTCGCCGGAATCCGGGAATTTCAGGGTGTAGCGTCCCACCTCGTTGAAACCGCTGTCGGAAACGTTGGTCATCACACCGGAGTTGAAGTAGGACTTTCCATCGTAGGACTTTCCGCCCTGCTGATTCACGTATTGCGGATTGGCCGGGTTGAACGGTTGCGTGGACTCCAGCGACTGGCCTTCAGCGAGGAAGGTGACGGTGTGGATTTCCGCTGAGTTCGCCTTCCAGGTGATTTTGTCCCCGGCATTGATGTAAATATTTTCGGGGAGGAACGACATCCCCTGAATCGCCTGGTCCGATGATTCGGAACCGACCTGCACAGTCCAGGTCCGGGCTGACTTTCCGCCGTCGGCGACGGCGATGCCGCCAAGTGCCACGGGCATTAGCAGCGAGATTAACGCCGCCACGAGGGCGCGCACCAGGCGCGGAATGTGGCGGCTTTCTTGGTGGAGAGCCATAAGACTCATTCCTTCGTTGTGTTCCCTGTTTTTCGTCTACGCCGGGAAACCGGTCGGCCGGTTCCGGCACTCTCCTGCGCCGCGCCTACCCAGGCTCGGGCGGGTCTGCAGTCACTATGCTCCGGCGGCCCGCCCGCACTCCCCTGAGGGATGCGACTGTAGATTCGTTGGCCACGGAGAAGACCGGATGACGCCAGCGTCATGGCGGTCGGTCCGGACGGTTGGACATCGCCGTTGCAGTTTAAATCGTGCTCCGGGGCGCACCATTTGTCGATAGTCCGGCGCAATCGTCCGGGCGCTAGGAACGGCCCTGCGAACGGGTCAGCAGCGTGGAGATCCGGTGCGCCTCCTCCAGCAGGAGGCGGCCCAGCATCTCCTGCCTGTCGCCGCGGAACCGCGGCTCAATCCCGGTCAGCGACAACGCCCAGGCCGGGCGCCCGCGCTGGTCGAATACCGCTGCGCCCATCCCCCAGCTGCCCTCCAGCACCAGTCCGGGGTTGACCGAGTAGCCGGCCTGCCGGGTCTTGGCCAGGTTCTCCCGGACCAGGGCTTCGGTGTGCGCCGCAGCAAAATTGCCCGCGTGCATGGGCCAGTCCGCCAGAAGCTCCTCCTGCTCCGCCTCAGGCAGGAAGGCCATGATCGCGGTTCCGGCAGACGCCACCCCCAGCGGGAAGCGGACGCCCTCGTGGAGCACAAAGGAACGCACCGGGAAGCTGCCCTCCTCGCGGAGCAGGCACACCGTTTCCGCTCCGCGGCGGATGGAGAAGAACGCGCTTTCGCCGGTCTCCTCGGCGAGCCGGCGGAGGCTGGGCCGGGCAATGTCCTCGAGCGGAAAGCGGGCTGAGGCAACGGAACCCATCAGCAGGATCTCCGGTCCCAGCACCCAGTTTCCGCTTTGCGGGTCCTGGTCCAGCAGGCCTTCGGAGGCCAGCGAGGAAAGCAGCCGGTGCACGGTGGGGCGCGTGAGCCCGGATTCCCTGACGAGTTCCACGAGCGGGGAACCTTCCGGTTTCCGTCCAACAATGCGCAGCAGGGACGCGACACGGCTGACGACTTGTGCGCCTTGGACCGGTAATGAAGACATCTTTTTTCCTCGCAGTTACGTTTAATCTGCCCAGACCATCCATATTATGGACACTCACCAGCCTACCGTCCACACTGTAAAAACGGCATCTTTGGCGCATTAATCGTCCATTGACAGCCCCCATTTCGGCACCGTAGGCTCCAACAGCAGAAGAACAGTCCACAAAGTGGACTGCGTCACGAGCTCAATGAGGAGATGCGATGTCAAAGCTGAAATCCGGAGCGGCCGCCGCGCTGCAGGACGTACTGCGGGACGGCATGACGCTCGCCGTCGGAGGCTTTGGCCTCAGCGGCATCCCGGCGGACCTGATCGAGGCGGTGCGCGATTCGGGCGTCAAGGACCTCACCGTGGTGTCCAACAACATGGGCGTGGACGGCAAAGGCCTCGGCATCCTGATTGAGGCCGGACAGGTCCGCAAGGTGATCGCTTCCTATGTGGGCGAGAATAAGCTGTTCGCCGAGCAGTACCTTGCCGGCAAGCTGGAGGTGGAGTTCACCCCGCAGGGCACCCTGGCCGAGCGCCTCCGCGCCGGCGGTGCCGGCATTCCGGCTTTCTACACCAAAACCGGCGTCGGGACCCTCGTCGCCGAAGGCAAACCGCTCGCCGAGTTCGACGGCGAAACGTACGTCCAGGAGCGCGCCATCCGTGCCGACGTCGCCCTGGTGCACGCGCACACCGCCGACACCGACGGCAACCTGATCTACCGCTACACCGCCCGCAACTTCAACCCGGTGGTGGCCACGGCCGGCGCCGTGACCGTCGCGGAGGCCGAGGTCATCGTCGAACCCGGCCAGCTGGACCCGAACAACATCATCACCCCCGGCGTCTTCGTCCAGCGCCTTGTCCAGGCCAGCGGCCGGGTCAAGGACATCGAACAGCGGACGGTCCGGCCCCGCGCTTCCGAGCCCGTTCCCGCCTGAACCGCCCCGCCACACAGCGCGAACGAACACTTAAGCCCCAAGACTTCAAGAAAACCCAAGGAGAACCCCATGGCCTGGACCAGGGACGAAATGGCTGCCATCGCGGCCGAAGAACTGAACGACGGCGACTACGTGAACCTTGGCATCGGCATCCCCACGCTGGTCGCCAACAACCTGCGCGACGGCGTCCGCGTGGTCCTGCAGAGCGAGAACGGCCTGCTCGGCATGGGACCATTCCCCTACGAAGGCGAAGAGGACGCCGACCTCATCAACGCCGGCAAGCAGACCGTTACGGTCCTCCCCGGCGGCAGCATCTTCGACTCCGCTGCCTCCTTCGGCATGATCCGCGGCGGCCACGTTAAGGTCGCCATCCTGGGCGCCATGCAGGTGTCCGGAGCCGGCGATCTCGCCAACTGGACCATCCCCGGCAAGATGGTCAAGGGCATGGGCGGCGCCATGGACCTGGTGGCCGGCACCCCGCGCGTTGTGGTGCTGACCGAACACAACGCCAAGGACGGCACCGCCAAGATCGTCAAGGAGTGCACCCTTCCGCTCACCGGCCTGAGCTGCGTGGACCGGATCATCAGCGACCTCGCAGTGTTTGACCTTGACAAGACGGACGACGGCGTCCGGCAGCTCACGCTGACCCGCCTTGCGCCGGGCGTCTCCGTGGAGGAACTCCGCGGTAAGACCGAAGCCCTCTTCGACGTCGCCCCCTCCCTCGACGCAACCCCCACCATAGAAGCCAGCACCCTTGAAGGAGCCATCGCATGAGCCTGCGCGAACAGTTCGGCAAAGACGTCCTGCTGACCGGCTGGGGCCACAGCCGCTTCGGCAAACTCACGGACGAGACCTTGGAATCCCTGATTGTCCAGGTCGCCACGGAGGCGATCGCCAACGCCGGGATCGAGCCGGGTCAGATTGACGAGATCTACCTCGGCCAGTTCAACTCCGGCATGATGCCGCTGGCGTTCCCGTCCTCGCTGGCACTGCAGGTTTCGGAGCAGCTGGCTAACGTCCCGTCCACCCGGGTCGAGAACGCCTGCGCCTCCGGGTCGGCCGCGTTCCAGCAGGGCACCAAGTCGCTGCTCGCCGGCACCGCGAAGACCGTGCTGGTCATCGGCGCCGAAAAGATGACGCACGCCGGCGCCGACGTCGTGGGAGCCGCCCTCCTGGGAGCCGACTACGACATGGCCGGCAAGGCCTCCAGCACCGGCTTCACCGGCCTGTTCGCCGAAGTGGCCAAGCACTACGAGAAGCGCTACGGACCGGTGTCCGACGTCCTGGGCACCATCGCGGCGAAGAACCACCGCAACGGTGTGGACAACCCCTACGCCCAGCTCCGCAAGGACCTCGGCGAAGAGTTCTGCCGCACCGTCTCGGACAAGAACCCGATGGTGGCGGACCCGCTGCGCCGCACCGACTGCTCCCCCGTGTCCGACGGCGCCGCCGCCGTCGTGCTGTCCGTCTCGCCGACGGGCGGGGCAACCGCCCCGGTGCGGCTCGCCGGTTTCGGCCAGGCCAACGACTTCTTCCCGGGGGAACGCCGGGACCCCACCGCGTTCGCAGCGACGCGCGCGTCCTGGCAGCGCGCGCTGGGGATGGCCGGCGTCGGGCTTGACGCCCTGGATTTCGCCGAAGTGCACGACTGCTTCACCATCGCCGAGCTGCTGATCTATGAGGCCATGGGACTGACAGAACCGGGCCAGGGTACCCGCGCCATCGAGGAGGGCTGGGTTTTCAAGGACGGCAAGCTGCCCATCAACGTCTCCGGCGGACTCAAGGCCAAGGGCCACCCCGTGGGCGCCACCGGCGTCTCGCAGCACGTCATCGCCGCGATGCAGCTCACCGGGACCGCGGGCGACATGCAGCTGACCAACCCGCGCCGGGCTGCGGTGCAGAACATGGGCGGCGTCGGGATCGCCAACTACGTCAGCGTCCTCGAGGCCGTCTAACCGGAGTCCTCCCCCGCCATGACCTTCTTTTGTCCACAGGCAGCGCCCGACACGCGCATGTACTCGCGTGTCGGGCCTTGTGGCCGTCGAAAGAAGGTCGGGACGGCGCTAGGCCGTCTACCCCACCCATGTAAGTAGCAGCAGTTGGGCTAGCCGCCCCGGATCATGGCGGCGATCCCGCTGAACCCCAGCCGCTCAGCATTTTCCAGAGCAGTGCGTCCCTGGGGATCCCGGATGCCGGGGTCGGCGCCGGCTTCGAGCAACAACCGGACCACGTCCTGCTGCCTGGGACCGCCGTCGTTGAGCAGGATGGCTTCCTGCATAGCGGTCCAGCCGAGGTTGTTCACGTGGTTCACGGGCACGCCGGCAGCGATGAGGATCCGCACGGTGTCCACATGCCCGTGTTCGCTCGCGGGGATGAGCGCCGTTCCGCCGAAGCGGTTGGTGCTGCGCACGTCCGCCCCGGCTGCCAGGGTCAGCTGCAGCACTTCGTTGAAGCCCTCGGCCCCGGCATAGAGGAACGCCGAGTCCTGGATGGCGTCCTTGGCATTGACGTTGCCGCCAGCCCGGATGAGCTCCGCAACGGCACCGGCGTCATTGGCTTTGGCCGCCCGGATGAGCCGCTGGTCGAGCTCCGCCTGCGCCCCAGGGGGCAACGCCGGCGGAGCCACTGCCGACGGCGTTGCCGTGGGCGTCGCGGGAGTGACGTTCACGGTCGACGGCGGGGAGTCCAGCCGCTCCGGCTGTCCCGGACTCGCCTGGCAGCCAGCTAGGAAAGCTGCCATGCCGCCGGTGGCTACGAGCACAGCCAATCGGCGCCTGCTCGACGTCCTGCGCCAGGTCCTGGACCGCCCCATGAACCAGAGCCTACTTCGCGGTTCCGGCGACCGCAGCGGCGATGGCCTCGGCGCCCGCCGTTGCGCAGGCTTCGTCCAGGGCACCGTCGGGGGCGCCGCCTACGCCGATGCCGGCCACGGACACCCCGTTGACCTTGAGCGGGACGCCGCCGGCAAGGAACAGGGTGCCGGGAAGGTCTGCGATGCTGGGGCCGTTGCCGTTGATGCGCTTGGCGAGCTCACTGGTGGGCGTTCCGAAGGCGGCAGCGGTGTAGGCCTTCTGCTGCGCCGCCTCGATGGTGTGCTCGGCTGCATTGTCGCCGCGGAGGAGTGCCTGGACGGTGCCGAACCTGTCCACCAGGGCCACCGTCACGAACGGCAGCTTGTCGGCCTGGCACTTGGCGAGGGCGGACTTGACGGCGTCCGCGGAGGCACCCACGCTGATCCGGTTCTGCGCCACCACGGTTTCTGGCGCCGGCTGGACATCGACGGCGGGCACCGCGCCGGCAACCGCTGCCGGCGCAGCAACAGGTGCGGGCACGGCGTTGGCCGCAGCCGTCAGCCCGCCGGTCAGGAGCAGCGCTCCGGCGGCGGCAGCGGCGGCGATCTTGTTGGACTTCTTCACGGGTTCTCCTTGGATATGAGCATCAGGGGCTTGCGTTTTCCGGTGACCTCAGCGGCACTGCCCGGGTTCGTTCCCGGGCCTCGAATCCATCCTTCCGGCCGGGGACGGAGCCGGCATCCGGCAATGGTCTGCCGCAGGCTCCCCCATCGGGCTGGACGTATCAGCCAAAAGACTGAGAGACCAATAACGGCGCGGGCCCTAGCATGGTGAAGAGAACTCCTCCACCGGAACCGGACCCCCATGCCCTCCTTACCACCAGCCCTTCGGACACCGCTGGGCCGCATTGACGCCGTCGTCCATCTTGGTTTTGCCGTGCTGCTGGTGGCGTCGGCCGTCCGCTACGTGATGCGGCACAGCCCCGCGGACAACCTGTGGGTGCTGGCTCTCGCCGCGGCGGTGTGTTCGCTCTATGCCGTGATCGCCGTGCTCTCACAGCGCAGGCGGCCGTGGGCGGTGTGGATGTTCGTCTTGGTGGCGCTCTGGGCGGTGCTGGTGATCGCGGCGCCCAGCTTTGCCTGGTGCTCGTTTGCGCTGTTCTTCCTCTGCCGGACCGCGTTCAGCGGCTGGGTGGCCTACCTGGCGGGAGGTGCGACGGCGGCGGCCACGGCCGTCGGACTGTTCCGGTTGAGCGGCGGCAGCGATGTTGCCATGCTCCTGGGGCCTGTGGCCGTGGGCGTCATGCTTACGCTCATCTATGACCGGATCGAGCAGGACGCCGCCGAGCAGCGCCGGCTGCACGCCGAGGTGTCCCTGGCCCAGGGGCGGCTGGCGGCCAGCGAGCGCCGGGCCGGAACCATCGAGGAGCGCGAACGCGTGTCCCGGGAAATCCACGACACCGTGACGCAGGGCCTGGCCAGCAGCCTCCTCCTGCTGGAGGCCGCGAACCGGTCCTGGCCCAGCCAAGCCGCGCGCGACGACGTCCTCTCCGCCAGCGGGATGCTGCGCCGGAACCTGGCGGACACGCGCAGCCTGGTCCACGAACTCGCCAGCCCCGGCCTGGACAGCGCGCCGCTGCCTGACGCCCTGAGCCAGGCAGCTTCCCAGTACCTCCCGGGCGTGCGCCTGCTGGTCACCGGCGAGCCGCGCCCAGTCCCCGCCGATGTCCGGCACGCGCTGATACGGGTGGTCCAGAGCGCCGCAGCGAACACGCATTTGCACGCAGCGGCGGCGAACGCCACCGTGACGCTGGGCTTCCTGCCGGGCGCCGTCACTTTGGATGTGTACGACGACGGCGCCGGTTTCGACCCGCTGTCGCTGGCACCGCCGTCGGACGCCGGAGGCTACGGCCTCCGGGCGATGCGCCAGCGGGTGGAGCAGCTGGGCGGAGTATTTTCGGTGGAAAGCAGCCCCGGGGAAGGGACGATCGTGGCCGCGCAACTGCCCACGGGTGACGAACAGTGAAGCCCATCACCGTGCTGCTGGTGGACGACCATCTGGTGGTCCGCAGCGGCCTCAAGGCGCTGCTGGGAACGCAGCCGGACATCGAGGTGGCGGCTGAGGCGGCTTCCGGCGAGGACGCCCTGGCCCTGGCGGAGCAGCGCAGTCCTGCGGTGGTGGTGATGGACCTGGCGATGGGTCCGGGCATGGACGGAATCGAGGCCATCAAGCAGCTGCGCCGGCAAAATGCCAGGCAGGCCGTGCTGGTGTTCACCACGTATGACTCGGATGCCGACATTGTCCGGGCCGTCGACGCGGGAGCCATGGGCTACCTGCTCAAGGACGCGGCGCCGGAGGAGATCTTCGCCGCCATCCGCGGGGCGGTGCAGGGCAAGAGCGTGATGAGCGCACCCGTGGCGTCGCGGCTCTTCCAACAGCTGCGGAACCCGGACGAGATCCTGACGCCCCGTGAGGCGGAGCTCTTGAGCCTGCTGATTGAAGGCCTCAGCAACAGGGAGCTCGGCCGGCGGCTGTTCATCTCCGAGGCCACCGTGAAAACCCATCTGGCGCACATCTATGCCAAACTCGGCGTGGAGACCCGGGCCGCGGCGATTGCTACTGCGATCCGGCGCGAGGGAATGCGCTAGCGGATCCTTGCCGCAGCCAAGCGCGCGTCCCGCAGCCGGGTTTAGACTCGGACCTGGCCCAGCACCCCATCGAAGGAGCCCACCCATGCGCGCCACCATCATCCACGGCCCCGGAGACATCCGGGTTGAAGACCGGGACTACCCCACCATCCAGCTGCCCACCGATGTGGTGGTCAGGGTCACCGCGTCCTGCGTGTGCGGCTCGGACCTGTGGCCGTACCGCGGCGTCAGGCCCACGAAGAAGCCGACGGCCATCGGCCACGAATTCGTCGGTGTGGTGGAGAGCATCGGAGAAGGCGTGACCGAGCTGGCGGAGGGCGATTTTGTCATCGCGCCGTTCGTGGTCAGCTGCGGCGAGTGCCCGCAGTGCCTCAATGGCGTCACCGTCGCCTGCGACCACCTGGCCGGCTGGGGCGGCCGGGATGACACCGGGCACACGATCGACGGCGGCCAGGGCCAGGCCGTCCGGGTTCCGCGGGCGGAGAGCACCCTGGTCAAGGTTCCGGGTGTCACCGAGCCGGACGCTGCGCTCACAGCCAACCTGCTGACGCTCTCCGATGTCATGGCCACCGGCCACCACGCGGCACTTGCGGCCAAAGTCGCACCGGGCCGCACCGTTGTCGTGGTGGGCGACGGCGCCGTCGGACTTTGCGGTGTCCTCGCGGCCAAACGGCTGGGGGCAGAGCGGATCATTGCCATGTCCCGCCACGCGGACCGGCAGGCGCTGGCCCGCGAGTTCGGCGCCACGGACATCGTGGAGGAACGGGGCGACGACGGCGTGGCCAAGGTCCGCGAGTTGCTGGGCGGAGTGCTGTCCGATTCGGTGCTGGAATGCGTGGGCACGAAGGAATCCATGGAGCAGGCGCTGCACTGTGTCCGGCCCGGCGGGGCGCTGGGTTTCGTTGGCGTTCCCACGGGCGGAGCCGAGGTCACGCTGCGCTACTTGTTCGACTCCAACGTCTCCATCGCCGGCGGCATGGCTCCGGCCCGGACGTACATCCCCGAACTGCTGGCGGATGTGCTGGCCGGAGCCATCAACCCCGGCCGCGTCTTTGACTCCGTGATGCCGCTGGAGGAAGCGCCGGAGGCGTACAAGGCGATGGATGAAAGGCGCGCCATCAAGGTGCTGCTGACTCCCTGATCCGGCCGACGGCCCGCACGCACTTAACAGGCGCGACGCCGGCGCTCCGCCGGTGCCACCGAATGCGATACTAAGTCTGCGTAGTGTCTCGGGCCGCGTGCCGTCCGGGACGTCGCTTCGTTGCGAGCCGGGGGAACTGAATGCAACTCGACACCTTAACCCTCAGGGTTGCCTTCGCCATTGTCGCGTTCACGCTGGCGCTCCTGTTCTACTTTGCCGCATACCGGAGCACGCGGTCCCCGTACAGCGCCTGGTGGTGCGTGGCCCTGACGCTCTTCCTCGCGGGATCCGCTTCCTACCTCTTCAACGGAACACCGCACCAGGTGTGGGCCAATCCGCTGGGGAACTGCCTGCTAGTGGCCGGGGCGGCGTGCGTGTGGGCCGGTGCCAGGTCCCTGCGGGCTTCGCGGCCGCGTTCCTGGCAGCTGGCGGCGGGTCCTGCCGTTGTGACCGTGTCGTCAGCCTTCGAAAATCCGGGCGTGAACATCTGGGCTGGAGGCGCCGTCTTCCTCGCCCTGATGAGCCTGATGCTGGGCCTTGCCTCGCGCGAACTCTGGCGGCTGGAACCGGGCTACTCCAGGGTCCGGATCCCGTTGGCCATCGCCGCTGCCTTCTTCTCGGCCTACTACTCCGGCCGGCTGATCGTGTATCTCGGCGAAGGCCCGGACGGCCGGATCTTCGTGACCTATTTCGGCTCGGCGGTCACCACCCTGGTCACCATGGTGCTGCTGGTAGTGGTGTCCTTCAGCATGGCGGCCCTAAGCAGCGAACAGCAGACGCGCGCGCTCCGGGCCGTGGCCACCCAGGACGGCCTCACGGGGCTCCTCAACCGTGCGGCGTTCCTGGATTTGGCCTCCGATGAGCTGCAGCGGCTGCGGCACACCCGGGCGCTGGGCTCCCTGATCCTGGCCGACCTGGACCATTTCAAGGCGGTCAACGATACCTACGGCCACGCTGCCGGCGACACGGCTCTGCAGTCCTTCGCCGCCGCCTGCAACGGCACGGTCCGCTCAACAGATCTTGTGGGACGCTACGGCGGCGAGGAGTTCATCTTCCTTCTGCCGGGTGTGAGCCCGGACCGGGCAGAAGCCATCACAAAGGAAATCAACCGGCATTTGAGGGCAGTCCGCGGTCCCGACGGTTCCCGGATGCCCACGGTCAGCTACGGCATCGCGCCCATCGGCCACGGCCCGTCCGGCCTCGATGAGCTGATCGCGACGGCGGACGCCGCCCTCTACGAGGCCAAATCGCAGGGCCGCAACCGCACAGTCCGGGGACTCCCCGCGCCGTAGCCCGCAAAGTAGGGCACTTGTCCCCTTTGCGCGCCCCGCCGCGGGGTCTAGCGTGATCCGCATCAGCATCCACCGCCGTCAAGGAGCCGTCATGGCCGGGTTTGTGCAGATCATCCAATTCCAGTCCTCCCGCATCAAGGAAATTGAAGAGCTGGGCCGTCCGTCGAGAACAGAGGGCAGCACGACGCCCACGTTCCGCCGCATTGTTGCCACCGCGGACCGGGACCATCCAGGGACCTACTTCACCATCGTCGACTTTGATTCCTTTGACTCGGCGATGGAGAACTCCGGCCGCCCGGAGACGTCGGAGTTCGCAGCGAAGATGGCCGCACTGTGCGACGGCCCCGTGATCTTCCACAATCTGGACGTCATGTGGGAGGACACCGGAGAGGATGCGGACAACAGCTAGGAGCAGGGCATGGTTTCGGTAACCCCTGGTCCGGAACCGGACGACGCCGGCGGCCGCGGGAGCCTTGTTATTGAGCTCGGTGAGCTGCCCTCTGGGTCGCTGGCCCTGGTGGGCGGCAAGGCCCTGAACCTCGGAAGACTCGTGGCGGCCGGCTTTCCGGTTCCGCCTGGTTTCTGCCTGACGACGGCGGGTTACCGGATGGCCGCGACAGCGGAGCTCGACGCCATTGCCGCCCGCCTGGACGGTGCTGCCTTGGACGGGGCTGCCTTGGACGGCGCCGGCCCGGACGGCGCCGCCGGGCTGTCGGACGGGGACCGTGACGAACTCGCGCGGCGTGCCCGGGAGACGGTGGTAGCAGCACCGGTGCCGTCCGAGGTCGAGGCCGCAGTCCGCGGGGCCTACGCGGCGATGGGCAACACACCGGTGGCGGTGCGGTCTTCGGCCACCGCCGAGGACCTGCCGTTTGCAAGTTTTGCGGGGCAGCAGGACTCCTTCATGGACGTCGCCGGCGCCGATGCCGTCGTCGAGGCCGTCCGGCGCTGCTGGGCCTCCCTGTGGACCGACCGGGCGGTGGCCTACCGCACTTCGAACGGGATCAGTCACCGCGAGGTGGGCCTCGCCGTCGTCGTTCAACAAATGGTCGACGCCGGCATGGCCGGCGTGCTGTTCACCGCCAACCCGGTGACCGGGACGCGCACCGAGACCGTCATAGACGCCGCTGCCGGGCCGGGACAGGCGGTAGTGTCCGGCGCCGTGAATCCCGATCACTTCGTGGTGGACACGGCATCGAGCCGGAGCCTGCAGCGGCCGGATGGCACGGCGCCCGGCCTGAACGAGACCCAGCTGCGCGAACTGGCGTCCCTCGGTGACGCCGCCCAGCGGCTTTTTGGCGCACCCCAGGACGTGGAGTGGGTGATCGACCCCGGCGGGAAGGCCTGGCTGACCCAGTCGCGGCCCATCACCACGCTGTATCCGCTGCCGGACGACGACCCGCTCGGCGGACAAGCCGGAACGGATGCGGCCTCGGGCGCGGCCGGCGCGGCATCCGGCGCGGATACGCGCGTCTACCTGTGCGGCACGCTGCTCCAGGGACTCACGCGCCCCATCACCCCGATGGGGCTCTCGGTCCTTGGACTCATGCGGGGCAACAAGGGTCCCTGGAAGTACGTGAACCCGGGATTGCGGATGTACATCGACCTGACACCGATCATCCGCAGCAAATCCGGCCGGAAGGCACTGGTGAGGATGCTGCCGCTCGCGGACGGAAGGTCGGCTGCCGTCTTCCCGTGGCTGCTGGAGGACCCGAGGTTCAACATTGTCCGGCCGGCCCGCAAGAGATCGGACCGGAAGGCCACTCCGGGCCCCGCCAGGACGGAAGCAAAGGGCAGCGAAGGAACCCAGAGCCTGGGCCTGATGGCAGGGCTCGTTCCGGCGATGACCCGTACTCTGCTGTGGCCGGACGGGGAACTGCGCAGGGCCCGCCGCTTCCAGGACCGCCTCGAAGCCCGGCTGACGCTCCCCCTTCCCGCCTCTGCGGCGAGGCGGCTCCAGCACGCGGAGGACGTCTTGGGAACCGATGTCATCAACGGGTTGATCCAGGCCACTCTGCCGGGTCCGTCCGTGGGGTACCTGATGCTGGCCGCGGCCCGCAGGCTGCTCCGCGGGATTGCCCAGCCGCGCGAACTTGAGGCAGTCCTTCGGGGGCTTCCGCATAACGTGACCACCATTATGGACCTGGAACTGTGGCATCTGGCGGTCTCCCTGGGCCGGGACCCGGAAGTGCGGCGGGTGTTTTCGGAGCTGCGGCCTGACGGGCTTGCTGACCTCTACCAGGCGGGCACGCTGCCAGCCGCTGCCCAGGACGGGCTGCGGAAGTTCCTGACCAAGTACGGCCACCGGGCCGTGGCGGAGATCGACCTGGGGATGCCGAGGTGGGCTGAGGAACCGGACCATCTGTTGGGAATGATCTCGAATTATCTCCGGGTGGAGGATCCCGAACAGGCGCCGGACCGCCAGTTTGCGAGGGCCACCGATCATGCGGAGGCCCGGATCAGCGAGCTGGTGGAACGGGCCGGGAAGAAGGGCCGGCTGCGTGGGCGACTCGTGGCGCTGTGCCTGCGCCGGGCACGCCAGCTGTGCGGCCAGCGTGAATTGCCCAAGTTCTACATCGTGATGGTGCTCGCGGAGATGCACCGGCAGCTCACGGCCGTGGGTGCCGAGCTGGCGGGGACCGGCACCGTCGCGGACGCCGGCGACGTGTTCTTCCTGGACTTCGATGAGTTGCGGGTGGGCCTGCGCGGGGCCGACCTGAAAGGAATCGTCGCCGGCCGCCGTCGGCTGTACGACGTCGAATTGCGGCGGCGGCGCGTGCCGCGCCTCCTGCTCTCGGACGGCACCGACGTCGAGGCAGCCATGATGGCGGCGGCCTCCGCGTTGCCCGGGACCGCGGCGCCGGACCGACTGTCAGGGACGCCGGCGTCCGCAGGCACCGCCACCGGGAAGGTCCGGGTCGTGATGGATCCGGTCGGGGCTCATCTGGAACCCGGGGAAATCCTGGTGGCCCCCTCCACTGATCCCGGCTGGACGCCGCTGTTCATGACAGCAGGCGCACTGGTGATGGAGATGGGCGGCGTCATCTCTCACGGGGCGGTGGTGGCCCGCGAGTACGGCATCCCCGCCGTCGTGGGTGTTGCCGATGCCACCGTTCGGCTGCGCGACGGGCAGACCGTCACCGTGGACGGCGCGGCCGGAACCGTAACGTGGTGAGGCTCTTTTCCATGGCGCAGGAGGAACCCCGTTCCGCCGGTGGGGTTGCGGATGACGCAACGCAGAGGGACGCGGAGATCCGCGACTGGGACTGGGCCGTCCTTCCTGAGGGCTCGACGAGTAGCCGGTTTGCAGCACCGAGCGGAGGCCTCGCGGTGGTCACCATGGGCAAGCCGCAGAACCCGCGGGTGGTGCTGGTTCCCGGGGCCACGGGTTCCAAGGAGGATTTCGCCGTGATGATGCCCGAACTCGCCGAGGCAGGCTTCTACGTGCTGAGTTACGATCTGGCGGGCCAGTACCAATCGGCAGGCGCCGGCCCGGAGAACCTCGTCCCGCCCCGAAGGCATTATGACTATGAGCTCTTCGTGAACGACTTCCTCGCTGTTCTTGAGTCGGGCGAAGGTCCGTCGCATGTGGTGGGCTACTCCTTTGCCGCGATCCTGGCGCAGATCGCCTACTCGCAGCGCCCGGAACTGTTCCGCAGCCTCACGCTGCTCAGCTGCCCGCCCTTGACGGGACAGTGTTTCCGCGGAGTCAGCAGGATCGGGCGGTTCACCGGCTGGGCCAACGGCCGCGTGGGGGCCGCGGTGATGATCTGGGCCATCCGTCGCAACGTCAACAAGGTCTCCCCCAACCGGCTGCGGTTTGTCCGGGAACGGTTCCGGTTTACGCGGCGGCAATCGGTCCGGGACATCTACGAACTGATGAAACAAGTGCCGGACCTCCGGCGGGCCATCGCCGCCGCCAATGTGCCGAAATTCGTGGCCGTGGGAGAGCACGATCTTTGGCCGCTACGGCTGCACCGCCAGTTCGCGCAGTCGATAGGTGCCCGGATTTCGGTCTACCGCGGAGGCCATAGCCCGTCCGAAACATCGCCGCACCAGTTCGGCCGGGACCTGCTTGCCATGTATGCCGCGGACAACTGAGAGAGACACAAAGTGTCGCAAGGGCACTTATACCCTTGCACGTTATGCGTCAGCCCCGTACGTTGGGGACAGCGGGGGACGTTCTCCGCTCTGCGGGCCTCCGTGTCTGCAGAGAAAATCAGAGTCACATAAAGGAATGCAGCCATGGCAACAGGCACAGTTAAATGGTTCAACGCCGAAAAGGGTTTTGGCTTCATTGCCCCCGATGACGGATCAGCTGACGTTTTCGCCCACTACTCGGCGATCGCAAGCAGCGGTTACCGTTCACTGGATGAGAACCAGAAGGTCGAATTCGATGTGACCCAGGGTCCGAAGGGCCCGCAGGCAGAGAACATCCGCCCTCTCTAAAGGCTTAGGGTAAAGGCGCCGGCGCCCAGCCGGCCCACCCTGCACCAACAACAGCCCCTCCGAACCATCCGGTTCGAAGGGGCTGTTGCGTTGGCAATCCCGCAACTCCCGGAGGGCCGGCGGTTAGCGGGCCGGTCCTGTCTTGTGCCTGGCGCGCTGTACTGCCCGGTACACCGTGGACCTGACCACGGAAAGAGCTCTGCGAGTTCGCCCGTGGTGTGTTCGCCGGCGTCGTGCAGTTTCACCAAATGAGCCTCCTGCGCAGGTGACAGCTTGGGCTTCTTTCCGCGCAGGCGGCCTTTGGCTTTCGCGATCTTCATGCCTTCGCGCGTGCGGGCACCTATCAGGTCGCTCTCGAATTCAGCCACCATGGCCAAGACATTGAACAGCAGTTTTCCGACCGGGTCAGTTGGATCGTGCACCGATCCGCCGATGCTGAGTTTCACATTCCGCTGGGCAAGCTCGTCGACGATCTCGTGGGCGTCACGCACCGACCTGGCCAGGCGGTCCAGCTTTGTCACCACGAACGTGTCACCGTCCCGGCAGGCCGCCATCGCTTCCCGGAGGCCCGGACGGTTCCGGTCAGTACCGGTCAGCCCGTGATCCACGTAGATCCGGTCCGGAGTGATCCCCAAGGCTGCCAAGGCGTCGCGCTGCGCCGTGAGGTCCTGCTGCTCCGTGGACACCCGCGCGTAGCCGACCAGCAAAGCGGTCATGCGCAACAGTGTGCCACGCGACTTTTAGGTGGACCAGATATGCCACCGTCACCGGGCATGCCACCGGACGGGTCTTACGGCGGCGGCTCTCCGCAGGACTGCGTTTGTGCAGGTGAGGGGTGGGTCCGCCCGGAAGAGGACCGGCTTACGGGACGGCTTGTACGGGCAGGTGTGCGAGAAATGTTTCGCTGTGTTTCGTGGGGTGGTGGGTGCGCGCGGGTGCCCGGAAGGGTACCTCGGCCTGCAGCGTACGGAAAACAGGATGCCCAGCTCGCTGGTCAAACGGAAGGTCCCAAGCCTTATCAGCGAAAAGTCAGCTGCAAAGGTATGGCTCCCACCGCGACTCGTCGGTACCCTCGCACCAAGGACCCCAACATGAATAATGACCCTAATTCGGAGTAGCGACATGAGGAAAGCTGGGAAGGTTCTTCTCGTTATCCTGGCGGTTCTGGCTCTTTCCGCGGTCGTTTACTGGATAGGTGGACCCGAAGCCGGCGGGACTGCCATGCTCATGATTTCAATCGGCGTGGGTGCTTATTTTGCCGTTGGCTGGGGCGGCGACTACGCCACCAAGGTCGAGAGGTATCGCCAGGAGCTGATCTCGAAAAGTAGACCTTCCGACAGCAAGCCAGATTTTGAGGTTACTGACCAGAGAGACGAGGACAGGGGCCCAACCACTTAGCTTCCTCGTGAACACGAATCTTCTCCCAACCCGTCGCGCGCTCCAACGTTATTTGACGATGCCGAACAAAATGAAGCCAATTCCGAGGACGAGGCAAAGAACAGTGAAGGCCGATCGAAAGGCAGATCCAACCTTCAAAATTCTTCGATCCGAGTTCGGCGCCCAGTCCCTAAGCCGCGCCGCGCCTTTCTCAACAGCACGTCGGGCGGTGAAAAGGCTGATGACTCCAGCTATCAGAAGTATTGATCCGAAAATTATCTCGTCCATGCCCGCTCCTCTGGAAGACACGTTCATGCGGTGCCTTGCAAGAAGCATTCCACGATTCCGGGGCCCGGACCCCACTGAGCGGCAGACGCGTCAGATGGCAGGCCGACGTCCCGGTATGGGTTCGGCTGATGACGAAACAGCTTCGGACCATACCTCCAGTGGCTGGCTTCCATCCGTTGGACCGATGACCGCGAGAACGCAGAGATTGCTCTCCGCTTCCCACGCCCCAAGACTAGGCTGTCATTACGTTACTGGCGCGAGGAGTAGTGCAATGGAGATAGACGGAAGCCGAACAAAGCCGCTGTTTGAAAAGACCGAACACTGGTCGTCGCCGCTCACTCAGGACGAAGCGCTGACGGCAATCTCCAAAGCGTTTGCGTCGGACAAGGCAAGGATCCACCAGGACGGTGAACTCCTTGAAATACGAACGGGATCCAATCTGCAGTATCGCCTCTGGGGCAACCTATTTTCATGGAGCCGCCGGAAAATACCGGTGGCGTTAACAGTGCGCGTGCGAGCAGCGGAGCACGGCGTCCATATTGATGCGCACGCATTCGACACCTTCGGTTTCCGACTAACCGACCACACATTTTTCGGAGCCCGAGAAAATTTTGAGGATCGGCTCGAGGTTCTACTACGCCAGGCAGCTGCCGCTGCAGAGGCATCTCCGAAAGCCTAAAGCAATTCCGAGTCAGGCTTGATGGCAAACTGAGCTGCTCAGCGTCCAGAAGCGTCCCGTAGAGGGTCGCATTCCACGAGGCTGGTCAATCCTGGCGATATTTTCGCCCGTTGTAGTGGTCTGCCAGTTTTCGGCCCGGTGAGGGTTCGGCTCTCGTTCAAGATCCAATTCCTCCTGGCGTGCATATCAGTGCGGGCTAGGATCAAAACATGGCAGCTGAGATAAAGAAACCCTCGCCACTCGGAAGGTGGGAAAAGGCCCTCACGCGATCGTACTGGTGGGTGCTCTTAGTTGGCTTTTTGGTCTCCAGCACCCTCCGTGAACCACTTGGCCTCTGGCCCGCAATTGCCCTCACAGTCGCCGTCATGGCTGCCCTTACGCTCATAGTCTCGCGACTGGCAACGGCGGAAAGGGAGACTCGTCTCCTCCGGGACGTTGAGCGCGGACTCATCGAATGCGCAATCCGGTACCCCAAGGCTCTCCCCGGTTCACTGAGCAGCAGGTGGGAACAGGGATTCGCAGAAGTGAACAATGGAACTATCAAGTTCCAGCCTCTGTTTGCCGGCATGGGATCCCCCACGG
The DNA here is from genome assembly GCF_059423525.1 of Arthrobacter sp. GW460-12-1-14-TSB2. Lineage (NCBI taxonomy): Bacteria > Bacillati > Actinomycetota > Actinomycetes > Micrococcales > Micrococcaceae > Arthrobacter > Arthrobacter sp. GW460-12-1-14-TSB2. The sequence continues at coordinate 41,041 of NZ_JBWKYC010000004.1, read as the reverse complement.
GGCACTTGCGGGAGTTCAGCGAGCTGTCCTTCTACGGATTGCTCGACCTTCCCCCGAAGAAGCCGGCGGAGCTCCAGCGGTCCTGGAAAATCGCAGCAATCGGGACAGACAAGGGAGATCTGGAAGTAGCCACCGGAGAAGCAGGTCTCAGCCTACTCTCGGACCATACCGACCACGCTGGTCCTTCCTGACCTATCTCTACAAAAACAAGCGCGAACCGCGGACCAACTCGGCCGGAATCAGTTCGCCGTTTTAGCTCACGACTGCGGCATGCACCTACTTGAAAGATATAGAAGCATCTCGGTCAGCCTCCGGATAAGGAGTTCCAATCAGACGTAGCGAAACCGCAGGTAGGCAATTTCCATCTGCGCCCTGCCCATAATGTGGGTATCGACCAAGAGAATATGAGCCCTCGGAGGCACCTCCTCCCACGCTGTTGACGCGCCGCTCTGATCAGCTGCCACCAGGCGCGGCAACTCCAAATCGACGTGTAGCGAGCCTGCAACGTCCCGTGCGCTGATCGACAAGCGAGCCTGAAACGGCCGCCGCTCGCCAACGGGACCAGTCGGGACGACCGGCAATGTTTCGGCAGCGCTTGCAACTGCCATCAGGCTCAGACTCTCAAGCTGCACGGATGCCGACCCCAACATGTCTGCATCCGTCGATAACGTTATCTCGCCAGGAGCTTGTGGGATAAGCGCGATCCCCGTCAGCCACGGAGCCTGTTCAGCCGCCGTGGACGCGACGACGGCATTGATGCTTTGTACACTGCTAGATCCAATGAGTATTCGCACCATTCGCTCCTCTCATAGCTCACTGGGTCTCAGTTCCGCTTGCCATGACCCAGAGCGTAGACCAGAATCAGGTCCCCAAAACAGCCCATCCCTAAGACCGGGTCCTGGCCGCCCGCATTCCATCGCTATCTCCCAAAACGCGTCGTTCTCGCTGTGAAATGACTTTTCGTCGGATACACCGGGCCGCCCATCTTTTCGGCCCGGTAAGGGTTGCCGACGTGGAATCCCCAGCGATGCGGACTTACCTCTGGCGTTGAGTGCTTGAATGAGGGCATGGTGGATCGCAGCGTACTGCTCTCTGGCGGCGGCATTGCCGGCTCGACCGCCGCGTACTGGCTGGCGAAGTCCGGTTGGTCGGTCACGATTGTGGAACGAGCGGCCGACACACCATCTAGCGGCAACCCTGTCGACGTACGCGCAGGAGCGGTCGCTGTTGCACGGCAAATGGGCATCTGGTCGCGCCTGGAGGAGGCTGCCACCGGTGTCGAGCGCCTGGTCTTCGTCGGCGCCGACGGGCGGCCACAGGCGACGATCCGCACGCGCCAGCGTGTCGACCGCCACGAGGAGGTCGAGGTCGCACGCAATGAACTCGTCGCCCTGTTGCTCGAGAAGGCCCAAGAGACAAGTCTCATCATCCGGGACGACTCGATCACCGCTTTGCACCAGGACGGCGGCGGAATCGACGTCGAGTTTCAGCGGGCCCCTTCCCGTCGCTTCGACCTGGTCGTCGGAGCCGACGGACTCCACTCCACCGTTCGGCGCTTGGCGTTCGGCCCCGAAGAACGTTTTTCCCGCCTGTTCGGCATGTTCGTGGGCACCGTGCGCGCCCCTGCACCGATCGAGGATGCGCGCACCGTGCTGTTGTACAACGAACCGGGAACCTCCTTGACCATCCATCCGGCGGGTGGGAAGCCCGGGTTCGCATTCATCTTCCGGGGACAGCACGATTTCGACTACCGCGACGCGGAACAAGGCAGACGCCTCGTCGAGTCCACCTACGCCGGCGGCGGATGGCTCACCACGCTCGCGCTTGAGAAATGGGGCGCGTCCGACGATAGGTACTTCGACGCCGTCACCCGCGTGGACGTACCGCAGTGGACTGCCGGCCGCGTGGTGCTGCTCGGTGACGCGGCGAGTTGCATCTCGTTGTTCGGTGACGGCTCCAGCAGCGCGATCGTCGGGGCCAAGACCCTCGCCGACGCGATTGCCGCCCACCCGGACGACCACACCGCCGCTTTCGCCGGCTATGAACACACGCACCGCAAACACATCCGACCGCTACAACGGGGCGCCGGCATAGCATCGCGCCTCCTCGTACCCAAGACCCGATCGGGCATCACGATGCGCAATGCGGTGTTAAACGCGCTCCCCTTTCGGAACGAGCGACGAGCCCCAGATTCGCAGCGATAAGTGGCGGACTATTCGCAGCGCTAAATGTCACTTGGCGACCGTTAGTCGATGGTTAGATGGAACTCATGGGGAGCATGTCGGTGGTTGAGGAGCTGCGCGAGCACTACGTTGCAGTAGTCGGATCTGAGCCGGAGTACCACGATATGCGTACGCACTCAGGGGAATCTGTGGGCGTCTTCGAGTGGCCAAAAGGTACGAGCCGGATGGGCGTCCACCTCTATGCTTCGGCTGGCGCCACCCGCCATGGCCCGGGAGCCAGACAGCACGCCGTTGAGCTCTTCGTGGGAGTGAAGTCCGGTTCCGAGGCGGTAAAAGAGGCGTTCGCCAACATGGTTTTGAGCGTCCTCAAAAGCAACACAGTGCCTCAACACGGCGTCTTTGTGGCAGGCAATTGGAAAGTCATAAAGGGTCGGAAATTCACGGGATGGGTGCTAACCGAACGTCCCGATGACCTGATCCCGGAACTCCAGCTGACGAACGGCCGGCACGTCGCGTTCCTCGACGCCTTGCCGGTCTTTCCCGAGGAAGCCGAGTACAGGCACGGTAACCGATCCGACGAGCTCTTCGGAATCTGGGAAGGGACCGGCGTTAGATCCTGGGACCTGGACAGAGACTTGCCAGCGGGGATAGAAAGACGCTCAATCCTTCGCTGGCCCTCGTGGGCACTGCGCAATGAAAGACCTTGATAACTAACCTGTGATCCGACTCCCTTAGGGCATCGATATGTGCGCCCGTTGTGTCTGGCCTCGTAGCCCTTCGGCAAACTTTAGGGAGGACGTGTGGGTCTGTGGGACTACCATCCGAGTGTCGGACGCAGTGGTGCCCGGCAGCATGTCCAACGTCCAGAGGATTGTCGCAGCCATGAAAGCAGAGCACGGATTCTCCGCGTCACGACACTGAGAACACTTCAAGCGTCTTGGGCCACACGACCACATAACGATCTCCATCGGCCGGCCTGTATGCCGCCCGTACGCCGACCCATCGTGGGTCAGGGCGCAGCGATGTCATCGCGTCCTGAAACGCTTCGAGTGGTCGGTCGGTGTGGACGAAGATGTTCATCTCGCCGGCATCGAAGTCGTGGCCGTCCACGAAACCGTGTGCATCCGGGAGGTCTGCCTCAAGCAGATCCTCCATCGAGATGAGCGCATCAAAGTCGGCCTCAGAGGTAACTGGCCATTGCAAAACGAGGATGTATTTCACATCTGCCCCCTAAGGCTTTCTATCGAGGAGCAGAGTTCACGAGCTCGTAGTGTTCGACCAAGGGAAACGGTTCGTAAAATCTGTGCAGTAGCTGCCGCCACTGCTGGTACTGCGGGGATCCCCTGAAACCAACGGTGTGGTCCTCCAAACTGTCCCACTGCACGAGCAGCAAATAAGTGCTGGGATTTTCGATCGAACGCGAGAGCGACAACGAGATAAAGCCTGGCGTCGACGCAATAATCGATCTAGCCCGGTCGAACGCTGCCTCAAAATCTTCTTCATGACCGGAAATGACGGGAAGCAGCGCGTGCTCGGTAATCATTAGGCAAGTCTCGCAGGTTCGCATAGATCGTTAGTTAGGAACGCTCCACTCGGTCGGCCATGATGGAGAATTCATCCTGTTGATGGCATTTGGGGCGGTTCCTATGACCGCGACTGCCCAGCTAACCCGACACCCGTTACCCATCGTGCCGTCTCACGGAGGGGGTGCTTTCGCTGACAGAAGCATCCATCTTGGCGCTGCGCGCCGTTCGTCGTGAACCGAATTGTCCCGGGTGGCCATCACCGGATGTTTTTTTGCTCTGACTGTAACTCCACGCGACGTCCCGGAAATTTAGTTACCGAGCGGGACATTCAGCCCGCCGTCACAGATATTGGGGGTTATAACAATGAATTCCAATCGCGCCGGAATCTTCACGGCCGTCAGCATGGCGGGTTTCGCCGTCGGCCTTGTACTCGCCGGATGTGGGCCACAGCCAGGAACCGGCCCTGCCGCCGCCTCGAACGTGACCGTGAACGACACGGCCGAACCCACACCAGCGCTAGCATTTCTGTCAGCTGCGGCACCGGCGGCCTCTGCCGCCAGTGCGGTATCAGGGTCAGAGCTGCCCGCTTCGTCGGCGAAGCACGCATCTCCAGCACTGAAGACCTTCACTTTCCCGGACGGACACATCTCCTTCGCCTATCCGGAAGCATGGACGGTGCGAACCGTGCTCCCCCCTGCAGGCCTCCCCGGCGTTGAAGCGATCGTCGCTGACAGCGGAGGCAATGATCTGCTCTCCCTGGGAAATGGCTTGACCGCTGGTTGTGCTGGCGGTCCCGTATCGCGTCGGGTGTTCGATCAAGTGGCTGTTCCTGGAATGGCTGCACCGGACGGCGCCGAGCCCGTTTTCGGCTTCGTCGTGGAGTCCTATGGTGATGGCGACGCCTACTTCATGGGGCTAAGCGATCCCCGTTCACTGGCGCAAGGTGAGTGCGTCTCATCGTGGTGCAATCTCGTTTCAACGGCGAACGGCGGCCTGAGCACCCGAGTTCTGTTCAACGACCCCGCGTTCCCAAACAGGGGCGCAGCCAGAGCCTGGATGGCAACTGACCAATACGTCCAACTCAAGGCACTGCTGATGAGCCTGGCCTACGCCTGACCTCGCGTCGACCGACGACTGATCTTTTCGGGCAGGCATTGTCGGGTCAACGGGTCGGAGTCTCCGTACCGTAGTGAAGGAAGGAGGCAGCCGTGCAGGAATGGAACCGGGCTATCGAGCTCATCGAGGCTGACCTTGCCTCGCAGATCGACGTTGGACGTCTGGCACAGGTGGCTCTCACCTCGGAGTACCACTTTCGGCGAATGTTTGCCTCACTCGCGGGCTTGCCATTGTCCGAATACATCCGGCGCCGGCGGCTGACGGCAGCGGCAGCGGAAATTGTCGCTGGCCAGGCGGTACTGGACGTAGCGATCCGGTACGGGTATGGGTCGGCCGAAGCGTTCACCCGGGCTTTCAAATCCATGCACGGGCTCACTCCGTCACAGGCGCGACGCCCGGGCGTCGTGCTCCATTCACAACCGCAATTGAGATTCCATCTTCGAATCGAAGGGAGTGCCGACATGAAGCACCGCATAGTGAAGAAGGACGCCTTCCGCCTTATCGGGCTCAAGACACGTGTCCGGCTCATCTACGAGGGTCCGAATCCGCTAATCGAAGAGTTCGAGCGGAACCTGGACTCGACGGTGAGGCCGCGACTGGCACAGTTATCGGACACGGAGCCGTTCGGGCTGCTCGCTGTCACCGAAAATCTCGAGGACCCGGGAACAGAGGGAAGCGAATTGGATTACTGGCGCGCTGCGGCATCATCACGGACGGCGCCGGTCGGATACGACTCTACGGATATCCCGGCCGGGCTATGGGTTGTGTTCGAGACAGAAGGCAAGTTTCCCGAGGTCCTGCAGCATCTTTGGGCTGACGCAGCGGCCGAATGGTTCCCCGCGAATCCATATCGCTGGGCGCCCGGACCACAACTGCTGAGCGTCCAGTCGGAACCAGACGGCTCTAGTGGCCGCGGCCAACTATGGATCCCCATCGAAGCAATCACCACCGATACCAGATAGCTGCATTCGGGGAAACGTTCCGGCGTTGGTTGCTTCCGCGAAGGGTTCATTCGCGGAAGTAAGAAAGGACCGACGCCGTCACCAGCCGCTGCGGGTCGGCGTATGTCCCTTTCGGGCATCATCGGGCATGGCCATTTCGGCCCGCAGGCCCAGGAGCCGGATCGGTCGGCCCGCTTCGATTCCGGCCGCGAGGTCCAAAGCCCGCGCGAGGATTTCGTGCCGGTCGAAAGTCTCGGGGATCTTTTTCGCGTGGGTCTTGGTGGAGAACGGCGCGTACCGAACTTTGAGGGTTAATCCGATGACGGGCCGCCCTTCAGCCACAACATCCTCAAGGACGCGCGCTGTCAGTTCCCTGACGGCGTCGTCCACCTGGGCGGGCTCGGTCAGGTCCCGCTGGAAGGTGGTCTCCCGGCTATGCCCGCGGGCAACCCACGGGGTGTCGTCCACAACGCTGGCGCCGTCCCCGCGTCCGAGCTCCGCGTACCAAGGACCCATCCTGGGGCCGAACTCCGGGACCAGGTCTTGGGGGTCGCACGCGGCGAGCTCGGCGACGGTGTTGATGCCGAGTCTGGCCAGTCGGCCCGACACTTTGGTTCCGACGCCCCACAGATCCTTGGTGGGCCGACTGCCCATGACCTCCAGCCAGTTCCCGGCGGTGAGGCGGAAGACTCCGGCCGGCTTGCCGAAGCCGGTGGCTACCTTGGCCCGGACCAGGGTATCGCCGATGCCCACGCTGCAATGCAGCTGCGTCCGCTCCAGGACAGCGGCCTGCACCTGCCGGGCGTAGGCTTCCGGATTCTCTGTCTCAATGCCTACAAAGGCTTCATCCCAACCCAGCACCTGCACGGTGGCGCCGGGCTGCGAACGCAGGGTAGCCATCACCGTTTCAGACGCCGCGAGGTACGCCTCGTGATCGACGGGCAGGATCACGGCGTCGGGCACTTTCCGGGCCGCAATGCGTAAGGGCATTCCGGAACCCACGCCGAACGCCCTTGCTTCATAGGATGCGGTCGACACCACAGCTCGTTCCGTGGGGTCGCCCCGACCGCCGACAATGATCGGTTTGCCCGCAAGCTCCGGCCGCCGGAGCACTTCGACAGCCGCAATGAACTGGTCGAGATCGACGTGCAGTACCCACCGGATTCCGCTCACTCCTTGGCGCTTATTTCTTGATCTCGTAGCGCAGAAGTACCACGCCGTTTTCGAACGGGGTGGCCTCAAGCAGCCGCAGGTCTTGCCAATCCTCGAAAATCCGTTTTCCCTTGCCGCGTGACGCCGGACAGACCAGCATCCGGACTTCATCGACGACGCCGGCGTCCATCAGTGAGTGCATGAGCCTCAAGCTCCCCCACAGCCAGATGTCCTTGCCGCTCTCCTCCTTGAGCTCCCGGATGGTGGCGGCCGGGTCGCGCGTTAGGGTCGCGGCGGGAAAGTCACCCCATGGCGCGTCAGCCAGCGTCGACGAGGCGACGAACTTGGTCAGGTTGTTGAGCTTCTCACCGTATTCACCTTGTTCATTGGCAGATGGCCAGTAGTCCTTGTTCTGGTTGTAGGTATTCGCGCCGAGAATCATCGTGTCGACAGAGTCGATGAACCCCATCAGGCTTGCCTTGAACGCCTTGTTGGTGGTCTCGGAAAACGCCTCCCCTGACACGAAGCTGAGCCCGCCGTTCTCCTCCGCGGCGATGTTGTCCACGGTGACCCACTGCTGAACTATGAGTTTTCGCATGGCGCCAACTGTAGCCCGCTGGCGCGCGATCAACGAGCCCCAAGTCTTCGGGCTGGACGGCATCCGAGCGGACATCGAAAGCGATGAAATCGTCTGGTCGAATGCCTAAAACCGTGCTTTCGTTGGCTTAGACGCAACTCCACTTTGGGGGGACACATGAGATACCGCTCGGATCCGAAAAGTGTTCGCCAGATCCTTGCCTTCTCGCTCACGATTGCAGCCTCCCTGGTGCTACTCCTGGTTCCTGTGTACAGCACAGCGATAATTTCGAATGACGGGCCAGACCAAGTCACTGCCTCAACCCTGCTCGAGAACGTAGGACCTTACGTCTTTGTGCTGGTGCTGATCCCCGTCGCTCTGACCGGCCTGCCTCTCCTAGTGAGGGGACCGGCACGGATGCCCTCATCCGTCGCGACCACCGTTGCCCTCACCATCTTCACCCTGCTCGCTTCCGCAACCATTGGCTGGTTCTACGTGCCCGCCCTGGCGGCCGCGCTGGCCTCCCTCACGACCCCGGCCCAAAAACCGTGGCATCAGCCGTCGGCGAGCTAGAGTGGTAGCCCAACTTCGAGGAGGGTGTGCATGGACAACGAACCGCTGTCGTCCGAGGCCAAGGATCCCGGGCCCTTCTACCACGGCACGAAGGCTGAGCTGAAGCCGGGGGACCTGCTGGAACCCGGCTACAGTTCGAATTTCGGGGAGCGAAAGCGGGCGAACTTCATCTACCTGACCGCAACCCTCGATGCGGCTACTTGGGGAGCGGAACTCGGCGTGGGCGAGGGACCCGGCAGAATCTACCGTGTGGAACCCACGGGCCCCTTTGAGGATGACCCCAATCTGACGGACAAGAAGTTCCCGGGCAACCCGACGAGGTCCTACCGCGCCCGAGCGCCACTGCGAGTGGTTGACGAGATCCTGGATTGGCAGCCGCACTCCCCCGGGGTGCTTCAGAACATGCGGAACCACCTTGAAGAACTCAAGCGGCTTGGCATTGAGGCAATCAACTGATTCAACGCTGGTCAACCCGACTATGGTGTGCTGTGATGTGACCAGTCGAGACGGAGGGCCTAAAGCGCCCGGCGGCAAGGCGGCGACCTAGTTGGCAGGACAAGCCTCAGGAGGCGATGACGATGGCTTCCATGGATGGAACCGTGGCGCTGGTGACGGGGGCTGCGAGCGGCCTGGGAAAAGCCGTGGCAACCGGACTTGCCCGCGAGGGCGCGTTGGTCGTGGTGGTGGGGCGCTCAGGGGCCCGGGCCGAAGAGGCGGTTAAGGGCATCCGCCTCTTCGTCCCTGACGCCCGGCTTGAGCCGCTGACCTGTGACCTTTCAGTCCAGTCCTCAATCCGTGCGGCGGCCGCCGGGTTCCTGTCGCGCCATGACCGGCTCGACGTGCTCGTCAACGCAGCGGGAGTGTTCCGCAAAGAGCGGCATGTGACCCCCGACGGGCTCGAACTGACCTTCGCCACCAATGTGATGGCCTACTTCCTGCTGACCAACCTCCTGCTGGACGCACTCAAACACGCCGCGGCCGTACCGCCAGGGGACGGCGGAGTTGCGGGCCGGCCGTCCGGGGCCGCGCGCACGTCCCGCATCGTGAATATCGCGTCCAAATACGGCAACACCAAACTCAATCTCGACGACCTCCAGACAGCCAAGGGCAGGTACAGCTACCTGCGCTCGACCCCGCCCACAATGCTGGCCAGGGTTCTGCTCACCCAAGAGTTCGCTGAGCGCCTGCACGGCTCGGGCGTGGTGGCGAATGCCGTCCATCCGGGACTGGTCAAGAACACATCGCTGCTGCTCGACGTCGGGGGCCCCTTTCGCTGGATCACGAACGCGCTCGGTGCGCCGGCCGAAAAGGCGGCAGACACAGCGCTCTGGCTCGCCACCTCGGGGGAAACGGCGGCGGTCTCCGGCAAGCTCTGGGCAAAGCGCAAGGAGCTCCCGACGCCGGGCATGGGATCGGATCCCGAAGTCCGCAAGCGCTTGTGGGACGCCTGCTCGCACCTGGCCGGGCTCCCGTGAAAATCAGGGCTGCCTAGGTCAGAGTCGGCGAAGGAACTCCCCCACGGTGGCGAGGTACTCGGCGGTCCGCGTCGCCATGACCCCGTGGCCCGCGCCCGCGAAAAGACGGATCTCCGCAAACGGATAAAGGGCGCGGAGAGCCGCACGTGCCCGGGGCGGGAACGCCTCGTCCCGCTCCGATTCGATCAGCAGCACCGGTACAGGCGGGGTGGGCGTGCGCACCCCGCCTGCCCGTTCGGCCGGAAGATGGGCAAACTCCTTCATCTCCCGTAGGCCGGACAGCAGATCCTCCTTGCCCAGCCGGCTGAGTACGTCCGACAGCAGCATGGTCCAGAAACTCGCGTCGTCCTGTGAGTCCGGGACAAACCAGCGGCGCCAGTTCCGGCCGGTCAGGGATCGCACGGCGCTTTCGGGAAGGACGGAGAGGAAGCGGATGAGGAGCGGGAGCCAAGGGAGCGGGGCCGCGGCAGGGCTGCCGGTGTTCGCCAGCACCAGGCGCCGCACGCGCTCCGGATGCCGGCGGGCGAACGTCTGGGCCACAAATCCGCCGAAAGACGAGCCCAGCACATCCGCCTGATTGACTCCCTCGGCGTCAAGGATCGCGGCCAGTCCGTCCGCGAGCCCGGCGATGCCGGCACCGGCGGGGTAGGCCGGCGCGAGGACTCGGAAGTCCCGCTCCAGCGCCTCGATCAGCAGCAGGTACATGTCCGGCATCCGTGTACCACCGGCGGGCAGAAGCACCGTTTGTTCGCCCGAGCCGCCCGAAAGGTAGCGCCAGCGCACACCGTCAACGTCGAGCGTGCGGTACTGGTGCCTGGCACGGAAGCCGGCCAGCCTGGCCTCCAGGGCCGCCACGGCCGGGTTTTCGCTACGCCCCGCGGGAAGGGGACGGCCCTTGAGGAAGCGTTCGACGACGTCGGCGTATTCAGCCGGGTGGGTGACGGCCGTCAGGTGGCCGCCCTCGCCAAAAACATAGGCACGGGCGCCGGGGTAGGCGGCAAGCAACGCTTCGCGTTCGCGCGGGGTGAAACCGCGGTCGTCGGCAGCGGCGATCACCAGCACGTCGTCCGGACGCTCGAAGGTGGACGAGGCGGCGTAACGGTCCGGATGCGCCGCCAGATCCAGCACGACTGCCAGGCGGGCAAGGGCCGATTCCTTCGTGTGTGCTGCGAAAAGGTCTTCCGTGTAGGCGCTGAGGAAAGCACGTTCGTCGGCTTCCGCCCCTGCGACAAGGCGTGCGATCCTCGGACGGTAGAAAGCCGCCAGGGCATCTTTGGGCAGTATCGAGAACAGACCGACGAAGGCGCTCACCAGGCGCACGTGACCACGGGTATAGAGACCGAACCCGGACAGGATGAGCTTGTCCACGCGCTGCGGATAGTGGCATGCAAAGGCGTGCGCGACGCCGGCGCCGAGGGAGTGGCCGAAAATGCTCGCGGACTGGATACCCTCTGCGTCGAGGATGGCCGCAACCCCTGCCACGAGTTCGGCCATTGTCCGCACCGACGGATACGAGGGTGAGAGCACCCGGAAGTGCGGTTCGAAGGCAGTGATCGTGCGGAACGCGGAATCGCCGAAGGAGAACCCGCCGCCCAGGACGAGAAGTGCCGGCATGGCCTCGTCGGGCACCGGGCCGGCGATGTACTTCCATTCGACGCCGCCGACCGTCACCGATCGGTACGGGTGCGTGCCGCGGAACGCCCGCAGCTCGGCGTAGCCATCCAAAGATCCTCCCGCCCGGGTGTCGTGATAAGAGGCAGACTACGCCGCAGGCCGGGACTCGGAAAGGACGGTGACGCACGCCGCGATCAGGTCCCGAAGTTGCCGGCGCGCGGCAGTAATGCATCTCCACTCGATGGGTATTTAGAAGAGGCGTACCGTCTTAACTGCGAAGGTCCGTCTGTCCCCCATAGGCGGGCCTTCGTTTGTCCCTGCGTTCAGAACGGCGGCCAATGCCCGCTCAGAACACCGAGGCTGCGAGCGCAATGAGGGCCGGCACAGTGGCGGCAAGAGTTCCCGGAATGCTGTCGCCCTTCTTGGGGTAGTGTCCCAGCGCATCGGCCAGGGCCATGGTGGATCCACCCAGGACCATGTACGCGCAGCAGTAGGTAACCAGCGTCCGGCCGACCACGTCGTTCCCGGTATTCAACGCCACGAGTCCCGCAATGACCCCCAAAGCTATGAGGAGATTGCGGAAGCCGACGGGAATCGCCCACATCATGACGGCGGGGACATTTTCTGCAGGGGTGCTGAGGAATCTCTGCACAGCGGGGCGGCGCAGGAGAAAGGCCTCAAGGGGAAACACCGCGATATAGATCAGGGCTTCCAGCAGCGCAAACAGTTGGGCAACGGCGTTCATGGTCGAAGACTACGTCCGCCGCGAAGCCTGTCCCATCCCCGCCCAGGGGGTTCCGCCAGCGCCTCCGCCATCCCCCAATTTGGGGATTGCAGTCCGTCCTTGGGGGCGGATACTGAAAGCATGTGGGCAGATCGTGCACAGCGGGCCCAGCGCGAGATTTCGGCCATGGCGACCACCGGCATGGGCGTAGCCGAGCTGCATGCTGCAGCGCTCGCCGTCGTCCATCACACCGTGCCGTTTCAGCAGGCCTGCTGGTCCGGCGTCGACCCGGACTCCCTCATCATGACGTCGATCACCAACTGGCCGCCCTGGCCTGTGCCCGATGAATACGCCGCGCGCTTCGCCGAGACCGAATATGCGGGCACGGAGCCGAATGCCTTCGCGGCGCTGATCCGGCGGCCGGTACCGGCCGCCCGGCTCTCCGATGTGCCGCACCGCGATGTGGTCAGGAGCGTGCGGCTCAACGACCTGCTCCGTCCGCAGGGGCTGGAGCACGAACTCCGTGCGGTGTTCCGGGCCGATGCCGCCTGCTGGGCCGTGGGCGGGCTCTTCCGTGAGCCGGGCGCGGACTTCACCGACCGGGAAGTGGAATTCCTGAGTTCCATCGCATCAGCCCTGGCCGCGGCCACCCGGGTCGCGGTCCGCGCGGAGCGGCACGCGGCGCACGGGCCGGAGGGTCCGGTGATCGTGTTGGTCGGACCGCGCGGTGAGCTGCGTGCCGCGACTGAGGCAGCCGCCACCTGGCTGGCTCAGCTGGACGATGAGGCGCCCGGCCGTTTCAGCATGACGCTCTACGCGGTGGTGGCTGCCGCGAAGGCTTCTGTTTCCGGGACGGCCCGCATGAGGATGCGCGACGCCGGAGATCATTGGGTGGTGCTCCAGGCCAGCCGGCTCATCACCGGGGACGACCCCGGGCAGATGGTGGTCACCGTGGAACCCGCCACCACCCACGAAATGGTGAGCCTCCTGCTCGCCGCCTACGGCGCCACGGCCCGGGAGCGGGAGGTCTGCCTTGAGGTGGTCTCCGGCTCGGCGACGACGGACATAGCCGACCATTTGTTCATCTCGCCCCACACGGTCCATGACCACCTGAAGTCCCTCTTCGACAAGGTGGGAGTCGGGAGCCGCGGCGAACTGGTGGCGAGACTTCTCGGCTGAGGTGGCCGGTTCCGGCTAGCTACGAGGTCAGCCCGGCCCGTTGCCCCCCGTGGTTTCCCGCAGCGGCATCGCTCGAGCACTGCCGCCAGCGATACTGCCCTCATACCATCCGAGCACCCGCAGCGCCCTTAGGGTGTTCCACCGGCTCGGGCGCCCGTCACCGTCCTCCAAGGCGAAGTGGATCCGGCCCGGATGCGTGTTTTCCAGCAGCCAGGTGCCATTGGGCTGCTGCTTGGAGCGCAGCACCTCCACCGCTTCGGCGATGCGTTCGTCCGGACTGGTGGATGCCGCGCGGAAGTAGTCGAGGCCGCGCAGCACGTCGTAAAACCAGCGGGTGGGGTAGGAAAACTCCAGCCAGTCTCGGTCGATCAGTTCGCCGGTGGTCTTGCGCCGAAGGAGCCCGCGTTCCAGCAGGTACTCCTCGGCGCGCTGCCTGGCCTCGATTGAGTCCGGGGACCCGCCGGTCGCGTGCTCGTGTTCCAGCAGCCCTTCGAGCACGTTGATGGTTGTCCCGAACGACGAACGCACCGAACCGCGTTCCGCCTCGCAGTTCCATCCGCCGTCGACGAGCTGCTCACCCAGCAGACGCTCCACGACGCCGTCGACCTTCTCACCGAAGTAGGCGCCAAGTGCCACGGCCATGCCGTTGACGCACGGCTCCACCTCGCCCTCGAAGAACGGCTGATCGCCTTCCTCCCAGCGGCTGTTGTCGCGGACGAGCTCGACGGCGCGGCGTGCCCGGCCGCCGCGGGGATCAAGCCCGAAATCGCGCAGCAGCAACAGGCTGTAAGTGGTTGCAGTCCAGGGCTGGCCTGGCTCCGACTCGTCGAACTGCGCCGGGAAGTACGTTCCGCCGTCCCACTGACCGTTGCCGTCCTGCAGCGCGAGCAGGCGGGCGCCCCAGCCTTGGGTGGCGACGCGGGCACGCTCGGACTGCACTTCCTCAGGCGGCGCGTCCGTGAGGTCGCGCAGGACCTGCCAGCGGATCGCGGGATCGGAGTCAAGCAGCCAGTCGAGTGCCTCCATCCCCACAAGCTAGCATCCGGCGGGCTACCGCTCCAGCTTCGCCCGCTCCGACGTCCAGCCCTGCCGGTGGAAGCGCTCGAACCCGGCCAGGAGGAGGTCAAGCGCGAACTCGAATTCAAACTGGTCGTCGCAGCCCTGCGACACCACGGATCCGTCGTCGTGATTGGCCGCCATGGCTACTTGCAGGATGTTCGGATAGCGCTGCGCCATCTCCCGGAGCATGGCCTCCTGCGTTTCCGGCGTTACCCCTGACGGCGCCACCCCGGCCGCCGCATTGCCGGCGGAATCGTCGAACAGCTCCTGGGTGAACCCCCACATGCGGCTGCCGAGTGCATGCATTACGTGATGGGTGAGGTCCACGGAGAAGCCGCCGGCCAGGAACATCCCGATGAACGAGTCCATGTAGCCAAGGACCGCCGGTGTCCGGGTGGTGCGGGACTCAAGCACCTGCCGGGCCCACGGATGCCGCAATAGGGCTTTCCTCGCTGAAAGCACCCGTAACCGGACCGCGCTCTGCCACCCGGTATCGCGGGCGGGAGGATCGATTTCGCCGACTAGGACGTCCACCATGCCGTCGAGGAGCTCCTCCTTGTTGGCGACGTGCTTGTAGAGCGCCATCGGTACGACGCCGAGCTCCTGCGCCAGGCGCCTCATGCTGAGCGCCTCGATGCCCGCTTCGTCGGCGAGTACGACGGCGGCAGTCAGCACCCGCTCCCGGTTCAGCGGGATTCGGCGCGTGGCTTCCGCCTGCTGCGTCATGTGGGCACCTTACCTTGCGATTTTGTTGCCACGAGTGTACTACGTACACCAGCTCTACGGACGGCAAAAGCGGCGGGACCAGATGGCCCCGCCGCTTTTTGTTTGCGCTAGAGGACATCAACGCCCTCTACGCAGGCGCAGTCCGTCAGTTCTGAATAATAGTGACCGGACCGCCATTGTCGTCGCAGACGACAGACTCGGTGCTCGTGGCGTCGACAGCCTCACCCAGAACGGCGACCGGCCCGACTTCCACACCACAGATCTGTGCCGTCACATCAGCGGCTACGCCGACATTGACGTCCTCAAGGACTGTCACATCGCCGACAGTGACGCTCACCAGGCCGTCGTTGACAGTGCTGTTGTCCGCAGCCATCGAAGGCCCTGCGGCCATCCCCACCAGGAACAGCGATCCGGCAACGGCGGTAGTAGCTTTCTTCATAACTGACATCTTTTGCTCCCTCGATTTTGATGCACGCAAACACTCCCCCGGCACCGCGGTTACGCGATTACCAAGGTGGCTGCAGCCCAGGTTCAGGCCGCGGTTCACCGCATCTCTTTTTGGTTGCTTACAGCTCTTCGCCTCGGCGGGCACCGGGAGCGCCTATGGAACAGGCCATTCTCCCAAGCTGTCCGGTCCCGTTGGGACCTTCCGAAAGGGCGTCAGTGCGCATAACGCCGCACCCCTTCATAACTTCAACCCTAATCATAAGTAGGCTTAGTTTCAAGTCGATGGGCGAATTTTTTTGCTCGACGCCCTCTCCGGGCGCGCGCCTTGCACCTCTTAGCTAGTGGGCGTGGTCTCCGCGGCTGTATTCAAATACCCAGCCAATCAGCGCAACCAGTGCAAACCCTGCACCGATGTAGAGGATCCAGAATCCAATTGCCAAGCCCAGGAACCCGGTTGCCGCGGAAAAGCCCAGGGCAATGGGCCACCAGCTCCAGGGACTGAACTGGCCCTGCTCGCCTGCGCCCTCGTGGATCTCCGCATCATGACGGTCCTCGGGACGCATCCCCACCCGCCGGCCCGTGTAGCCAAGGTAGCCGCCGATCAGCCCCGCCAGGCCACCCACCAGCCATAAGGCCAGGAAGCCAACCGGCTCGGTCCACTCCGTGACGAAGCCGTAGACCACCCCAACGGGTACGAAGAAAATGGCCATGCCTCCGAAAATCCAGGATTCGATTTTCATGACTCCTCTTTCTGCGAATCAAACCGGGGTTAGGCAAGCGCAACCCTCCTGATCCAACTGTGGCCTTCACTCCCCGCCCCGCGGAAGGGACGAAGGACCCCCCTTGCCGCGGCACCATCCCTACCGGCCCCTCCCCGGGCAGGGCAGCCTCCCGCGGATAGAGTCGGAGGATGACTACTCAGGCCGCCACCGTGACCGGCGATATCCAAATGCGGTTGCTTCAGGCTGCTGATGCTGAGCGGCTCAGTGCGGCGTACGTGCTGAACCGGGACCACCTTGCCCCCTGGGAACCGGCCCGGGCTGCCGAGTTCTTCACGGCTGCCGGCCAGCGCGCCGTCATCGAATCCAAGCTCGCCCTGCAGGCTGCGGGGCAGGAGGTGCCGTGGGTTCTGCTGGCCGGCAGCCGCATTGTCGGAGCGATCACGCTGACAGGAATCGTCCGCGGCCCGTTCCTCAGCGCCCACGTCGGTTACTGGGTGGACAAGGACTTCAACGGCCGCGGCGTCTGCAGCTCAGCCATCACATCCGTGCTGGCTGCAGCGAAGGACGAGCTCGGCCTGCACCGGGTCCAGGCGGCCACCCTCGAACACAACACGCCTTCCCGCAAAGTATTGTCCCGCGCCGGGTTTGAAGAGATCGGCCTGGCACCGTCCTACCTCAAGATTGCAGGCTCCTGGCAGGACCATGTCCTGTTCCAACGCATCCTTGAGTGATTCACTGGAGGGTACGACGGCGGCCCCGCCCGGGTGCCCGCCCTGCCACGAAGGGATCGACATGCGGAAGATCATTCTGATCGCGTCAGTTTCGGTGGACGGATACTTCGAAGGGCTGAACCGCGACATCAGCTGGAACATGGTGGACGAGGAACTGCACCAGCACTTCAACGATGTCTGCAGGGAGATGGGCGCGTTCATTGATGGGCGGGTCACCTACGAACTGATGGCCGATTACTGGCCAACCGCCGACCAGGATCCGAACAGCACGGCGGTCGAGGCCGAGTTCGCAGCGATCTGGCGCGAGATTCCCAAAATCGTGTTCTCCCGGACCCTCACCGAAGCCGGCTGGAACACAACCGTGAAGCACGACGTCGTGCCTGAAGAAATCGCGGAACTAAAGGCGCAGCCGGGCGGCGACATTGCGCTCAGCGGCGCCAATCTGACCGCGACGTTCCTGCGGCTCGGCCTGGTGGATGAATACAGGATCTACGTCCACCCTGTGGTCCTGGGCCAGGGCAACGGCCGGCCGCTGTTCGAGTCACCGGACGTCCGAATGAACCTCAAGCTGGCCGGCACACATGCGTTCGGCAACGGCGTGGTTCTCCTCCACTACGAGCGCGGCCAGGACTAAAGAGAACGGGAATAAAGATAACCCTCAGACGAACGCGGACTTCCCGGTCACGGCCCGGGCCACGATCAGTGAGTTGATCTCGTAGCTGCCCTCGTACGTGTACAGAATTTCGGCGTCGCCAAACAGCTTGCCCATCTCGTAGTCGCTGCTGATGCCGTTGCCGCCCAGCAGGGACCTGCCCATCGCCACTGAGGCCCGCGCCAGCCGGGTGGTGGTGGACTTCGCCATGGCCGCCTGGACCATTTCCAGCTTGCCGTCCTGCTGGATCCGGGCCAGCTGGGCCATGAGCGCCAGGGAGGCACTGGCATTGCCAAGGATTTCGGCCAGCTGCTGCTGGATCAGCTGGAACCGGGCCAGCTCCTTGCCGAACTGCTTCCGTTCCAGGGCATAGGAACGGGCGACGTCGAACGCCGCCAGCTGGATCCCGGCAGCCTGCCAGCCCACCCAGGCACGCGAGTCGCGGAGGAGGTCGTTGGCCTTGGAAAAATCCGTGGCACCGGGCAGGAGGTTGGACTCCGGAATCCGGACCTCCTCGAGAACGATGTCCGCGTTCTGCATGATCCGCAGGCCGATCTTGTTGCAGATCTTTGTGGCGGAATAGCCGGGCCGGTCCGTTTCCACGATGAACCCCTTGATCTGGCCGTCCGCCTCATCCCGGGCCCAGACCAGCGCAAAGTCGGCGATGGTCCCGGCACCGATCCACCGCTTGGCGCCGTTGATCACCCATTCGCCGCGCTCCAGCCGCGCTGACGTTTCGAGGCCGCCGGCAATGTCCGAGCCGTGCTCCGGCTCCGTCAGCGCGAAGGCTCCCAGCTGGGTGAACGCCTGCAACCCGGGCAGCCACCGCTGCTTCTGCTCGTCCGAACCGAGCTCGTCGATCATCCCCACGATCAGCTCATTGTGGATGCCCACCAGCGCCGACAGGGACACATCCGCCCGGGCCACTTCGACATACATCAGGCCTTTGAAGAGAGCCGACGTCCCGTCCGTCTGCAGCCCGCCCAGCCCGTACTTGCCCATTTCGGCCAGCAGTCCGAACGGAAATTCCTCGCGGTTCCAGTATTCGATGGACGCTGCGCGGATACGGGACTGCAGGAAGTCCCGCACCTCCAGGTAGCGCGACCGCTCCCCCTCCGGCAGCAGGTCCACGATGTACATGAGGTCCGCATCCGGGAACGGCGGCTGCTCCGCAACTGTTGTGATTTCCCCGCCGTCACGTCGTTGTGGCTGCACCGGCACGCATCCCTTCGCTCTTCCAAACCCTTGGATGTCCTAGTATATTGCACAGTGATATGGATCACTAGGCGAAAGGGCCCCATGACAGTCACCGACGACTTCCGGGCCGCGAGGGACAGGCTTCTGGCCCTGCGCGAGGACTACGGCCGGGCACGGGATGAATTCCAGTGGCCCCGCTTCGAAGAATTCAACTTCGCCCTCGACTGGTTCGACCAGATCGCCGCGGACCCCGCCAAGGGCACCAAACCGGCCCTGGTGATCGTGGAGCAGGACGGCAGCGCCACCAGGCGGAGCTTCGGGGAGCTTTCCGAGCGTTCCAACCAGGTGGCCAACTGGCTCCGCGGCCGCGGCGTCCGCCGTGGTGACCGCATGATCATCATGCTCGGCAACCAGGTGGAACTGTGGGAGCTCATGCTGGCCGGCATCAAACTGGGAATCGTCATGATCCCCACCACCACGCTCATGGGTCCCGCGGACCTGGCGGACCGGGTGGAGCGCGGCGAAGCGGGCTGGGCCGCCGTCGGAAGTTCCAACATCGGCAAGTTTGCCGGCGTTCCCGGCAACTACAAGCTCATTGAAATTGCCGACGGCGAGCGCAGCAGCACCGATGTGTCCAGCACAGATAGCGCCGATGAACACTCAGCCGCGCTGCAGTACGCCGATTCCCACAGCGCTCCGACGGACTTCGCGCCGGACGCGCCCACCAAGGCGGACGAGACCTTACTCCTCTACTTCACATCAGGCACCACCTCGAAGGCCAAACTGGTGGAACACACGCACACGTCCTACCCCGTGGGCCACCTGTCCACCATGTTCTGGATCGGGCTGGGCCCCGGCGATGTGCACCTCAATGTCGCCTCCCCCGGATGGGCCAAGCACGCCTGGTCCAACGTGTTCACGCCCTGGATCGCCGAGGCGTGCGTGTTCATCTACAACTACAGCCGGTTCGACGCCAAGGCGCTCATGGAACAGATGGACCGGGAAAAAGTGACCAGTTTCTGTGCCCCGCCCACAGTGTGGCGCATGCTGATCCAGGCGGACCTGACTGTCCTGAAGAACCCGCCCACCAAGGTGGTGTCCGCCGGCGAACCCCTCAACGCCGAGGTGATCGACCAGGTCCACCGCGCCTGGGGCCAGACCATCCGGGACGGCTTCGGCCAGACCGAATCCACAGTGCAGGTGGCCAACACCCCGGGCCAGCCGATCAAGATCGGCGCCATGGGCAGGCCGCTGCCCGGCTACGACGTGGTGCTCGTTGACCCCGCAACGGGAGAAGAGGCCGACGACGGCGAGCTCTGCCTCCGCCTGGACCCCCGCCCCGCGGGGCTGATGAAGGCCTACTACGGCGACCCGGAGAAGACCGCCGACGCCTTCCGTGACGGTTATTACCACACGGGGGACATGGCCAGCCGGGACGAGCGCGGCATCATCACCTACGTGGGCCGCGGCGACGACGTCTTCAAATCCTCCGACTACCGGCTGTCCCCGTTCGAGCTGGAAAGCGTCCTGATCGAACACCCCGCCGTGGCGGAGGCCGCCGTCGTCCCATCCCCCGATCCGCTGAAACTGTCCGTGCCGAAGGCGTTTGTGGTCCTGGCCGCCGGGCACCAGCCCGGCCCCGAACTGGCCGAAGACATCCTGCGCTACTGCCGTGACCATCTGGCCCCGTTCAAGCGCATCCGGCGGCTGGAGTTCGCGGAACTGCCCAAGACCATCTCGGGCAAAATCCGGCGCGTGGAACTCCGGCACAGCGAAGAGCTCCGGCACGGCGGCGGCCCGCAGCCCGAAGGCCTCGGCGTCGAGTACTCGGAGACGGATTTCCCGGGTTTGAAAAGCCCCGGGGCTGAAAAGCTAGGCTGAAGCAACCCACATGTCAGGAGGTGCCATGGGAAACCCGCTCCCGCGCGATCCCATTGCCGACGCCCAGCGCAACTGGGAACGGCATGGCTGGGGCGATGTCGCCGCGCCCATGGCGGCCATCACGGCCATCATGCGCACCCAGCAGATCCTGCTGGCCCGGATCGAGGGCGTCCTTAAGCCCTTCGGCCTCACCTTCGCCCGGTACGAACTCCTGGCGCTCCTGAGTTTCGCCCGCAGCGGCGCGCTGCCCATGAACAAGGCCAGCGCGCTCCTGCAGGTCCACCCCACCTCGGTGACCAACGCCGTCGACCGCCTCCAGGGCGCGGGCCTCGTGGTCCGCTCCCCGCACCCGACCGACGGGCGCACCACCCTGATCGAACTCACCACCGAAGGACGCACCCTGGCCAAACGGGCGACGGCGGCACTCAACACCGAGGTATTCGGCCAGTCCGGTTTCGCCAGCCAGGACGTGGACCAGCTGATCCGGATCCTCGGGCGATTCCGGCAGAACGCCGGCGACTTCGCCGACTGACTACCGTTTTGCCTTGAAGAAGCCACAGCCGGCCCTAGACTGCTGATGTCTAGGACATGACCTGACGCTGGACCCGAGGAGAGCGCAATGATTCCGGAAATCAATATCTGGGCGGTACTGCTGGCCACCCTGTCCAGCATGGTGGTGGGCTCGGTCTGGTACACCCCGAAGGTGTTCGGCAACTACTGGATGAAGGTCGCGAAGGTTTCGCCCAGCGGGGAAGCAAAGGACGCCGTCAAACCCATCCTGATCACGCTGGTGGTCAGCTTCATCAGCGCCCTGGTCCTGGCCGGATCCGCCGCCATCTCCCAGCACTTCTACGGCGGCAACTTCCTGGCCAACACCCTGATCACCGCCGTCATCCTCTGGGCCGGTTTCACGGCCGCCCGCTTCATCACGCACGACGCCTTCGAGGGCCGCCCGGCCGGGCTGACCATTCTAAACTGCGCCCACGAACTGGTGACCCTGGTGGTCATGGGCCTGATTATCGGCCTGTTCGGCATTAGCGCCGCCTAGCTGCGCCACTGAGCCGGGCTGCTGGGCCGGAGGAACTGGAGGAAGCCGTCACGGCGTATCGTGGCATTGTCACGGCGTAGCGCGGACCGCCCCTGAGGGCACCCTGCCGGGACGCGAGCGCCGGCCAGCAAGGAGAGTATGGATGAAGTTTGACGAGTCGTTCTGGGATGAGCGCTACCGCCAGCACGGCTCGGTCTGGAGCCGCAACCCGAACGCGAACCTGCTGGCCGAGACCGCCGGCCTGCGTCCCGGCTCTGCCTTGGACGTGGGCAGCGGCGAAGGCGCCGATTCCCTCTGGCTGGCACGCCAGGGCTGGCGGGTCACGGCCGTGGACATCTCCTCGGTGGCTCTGGCCCGGGCAGCCGAACGGGCAGCGCAGGACGCGGAGGCGGCTGCCCGGATCACTTGGGCGCATCACGATCTGACGGCTTCACCGCCGCCGCCCGGCACGTTCGACCTCGTGTCCGCGCAGTTCATGCACCTTCCGGCGCCCGAACGGACCGAGCTGTATCACCGGCTCGCCGCGTCCGTGGCACCCGGCGGAACGCTCCTGATCGTCGGCCACCACCCATCGGACCTGCAAACGGGAGTCCACCGCCCCGGCGATCCCGGCCTGCTATTCACACCGGAGGAAATCGCCGCCGGCCTGGACCCGGACGAATGGGAAATCGACGTCTGCGAGGCCCGCCCGAGGTCCGTGACGGACGCGGCCGGCGGCACTGTGACCGTCACCGATTCAGTGCTCCGAGCCCACCGCCGGGCGCCAAGGCCCTAACGGCGCCCCGGCGCTGGCTAGCCGCGCCCGGGCGCTGGGAACCGAACCCCTAGCGGTGCCTGAAGACCGGCTGCCGCTTCTCCGTGAAAGCGGCCATGCCTTCCTTCTGGTCCTCGGTGGCGAACAGCGAGTGGAAGAGGCGGCGCTCGAAAAGCACGCCCTGACCCAGTCCGGTTTCGAAGGCGGCGTTGACGGCTTCCTTGGCCAGCATCGCAGCCGACTTTGACTTGGAGGCAATCACCTCGGCCACTTTCACAGCCTCTTCCACAACGTCTGCCGCCGGCACCACCCTGGAGACGAGCCCGGCGCGCTCCGCTTCCTCCGCGTCCATGAACCGGCCGGTGAGGATCAGGTCCATGGCTTTTGCCTTGCCCACGGCCCGGGTGAGCCGCTGCGATCCGCCCATGCCCGGCAGGACGCCCAGGTTGATCTCGGGCTGGCCGAACTTGGCGTTGTCCCCCGCGATGATGAAATCGCACATCATGGCCAGTTCGCAGCCGCCGCCCAGGGCGAAGCCGGAGACAGCCGCCACCACCGGAATGCGGAGCCTGGTGAAATCCTCCCATCCGCGGAACCAGTCCGCGGCATACATGTCCATGTAGCCCTGGTCGGCCATCTCCTTGATGTCCGCGCCGGCGGCAAACGCCTTGCCGGACCCTGTGACCACCACGGCGCCCACTGCGGGATCCGCGTCCATGGCCGTGACGGCGGCCACGAGTTCATCCATGGTGGCTTTGTTCAGCGCATTCAGCGCTTCGGGCCGGTTCAGCGTCACCAGCCCCACGCGTCCGCGCCGCTCCACCAGAATGTTCCCGTACTGCTCCGTCATGCCTGACTCCTCACGTGGTTCTGCTTCGAAAACTGCCTAGTGCGCGGACTTGTCCCGGATATCCGTGATGATGCCGGAGAAGTCCCGGCCCGCCCCGCCTTCAGCCGCAAACGTATCGTAGATCTCCGATGCCAGCGGGCCCATCCGGGCGGCCACTCCGGTGCTTTGCAGCGCGTTCAGGGCCAGCTTGAGGTCCTTGGCCATCAGCGCGCCGGCGAATCCCGGCTGATAGTCGCGGTTGGCGGGGCTGGTGGGCACCGGCCCCGGAACGGGGCAGTTGGTGGTCAGCGCCCAGCACTGCCCGGATGCCGCGGACGCAACGTCGAAGAGGGCCTGGTGCGTGAGCCCCAGCTTCTCGCCGAGCACGAACGCTTCGCTCACCGCGATCATGGAAACACCCAGGATCAGGTTGTTGCAGACCTTCGCGGCCTGGCCCGCCCCGTGGCCGCCGCAATGGACCACGCGCTTGCCCATCACTTCCAGCAGGGGCCGCACGGCGTCGAAGTCCTCAGCGAGTGCGCCCACCATGAAGGTCAGGGTTCCGGCCTCGGCACCCACCACGCCTCCCGAGACGGGGGCGTCCACGGCCCGGTGGCCTGCGGCAACGGCGATCGCTGACGCTGCGCGGGCTTCGTCCACATTGATGGTGGAGCAGTCCAGGAACATGGTGCCCGGTCCGGCCACGTCCAGCAGGCCCGGCTGGCCGCCCGACCCGCGGTAGGCATCCAGGACATGCTGGCCGCTGGGGAACATTGTGAGCACCACATCCGCACCGGCCACAGCTTCGGCCGGTGACGCCACGGTGGGCACACCGTGCTCCCGGGCCGCGTCCAGCGCTGCGGGCACCACGTCGAACCCTGCCACCGTGTACCCGGCCTTGACCAGGTTGACGGCCATGGGCCCGCCCATGTGTCCCAGCCCGAGGAACGCCACGTGTCCCCGGTTCCCGGCTCCTGTTGTTTCAGACATTGCGGGCCTCCTTAGATTGCAGGTTGAGCTCCCGGTCCCCCAGCGGCTCGAAGAACCTGGCGACGTCGGCGGCGGAGACCTCGTGCAGCGTGGCCGGCTTCCACTGCGGGTTCCGGTCCTTGTCCACCACCTGGGCGCGGATGCCTTCGCGGAAGTCCGCGCGGGCCAGGAACCGCAGGCCCACGCGGTACTCCTCGGCGAGGACTTCCGCCAGGCTCAGGCCACGCGCGCGGCGGAGCGATGCCAGCGCCACCTTCACGGAAGTGGGCGACTTCGCCTCGATGGTGTCCGCCGCCTCAGCCGCCTCAGCGGCGGCTTCGCCGTCGAAGGTGCGGAGCCTGCGGAGGATGTCCTCCGCGTCGTCACTTGCGTAGCAGGAATCGATCCAGTCCCGCTGCCCGGCCAGCACCGACACCGGCGGCGTCTCCGCGAAGCGTCCGACGGCGGCTTCCGCCGTTTCGGTTTCCAGCGCGGCCGCCAGCGCGGGAAGGTTCCCGGACGCCACAAAGTGGTCCGCCAGGCCCAGGAACAGGGCATCCGCGCCGCTCAGGTGGGCGCCCGTCAGGGCCGCATGGGTGCCCGCCTCCCCCGGCGAGCGGGCCAGCAGCAGGGTGCCGCCGACGTCGGGCACAAAACCGATGGTGGTCTCCGGCATGCCGGTGCGGGTGCGTTCGGTGACCACACGCACGGACCCGTGCGCCGAGATCC
The DNA here is from genome assembly GCF_059423525.1 of Arthrobacter sp. GW460-12-1-14-TSB2. Lineage (NCBI taxonomy): Bacteria > Bacillati > Actinomycetota > Actinomycetes > Micrococcales > Micrococcaceae > Arthrobacter > Arthrobacter sp. GW460-12-1-14-TSB2. Next base: position 16,237 of record NZ_JBWKYC010000004.1, on the reverse strand, counting down.
CCACACCGCCGCCCAGCACCAGGCCGTCCATAAAGGCCACATACGGCTTGGGGTACCCGTCGATCAGTGCGTTCAGCCGGTACTCGGTGCGCCAGAAGTCCGCGGTGGCGTCACCGCCCGCCAGCATGTCCTCATAGATGGCCACGATGTCGCCCCCAGCGCACAACCCCCGCTCCCCGGAGCCGTGCACCAGAACTGTGGCCACGCCGTCGTCGTCCGCCCATGCAGTGAGCTGTTCCAGCATGGCGGCCGCCATGCCTGCGGTGAGCGCGTTCACCGCCCTGGGCCGGTTCAGCGTGATGACGCCGAGGTGGCCGCGCCGCTCAAACAGGACCTCGTCAGTGGGCGTCTCATCGGGGCTTGCCGTGTTCGTACCTGCGGTAGGTCCTGCGCTCATCAGCTGCCTTCCGGCATCACGTAGCTGGCGCCCTGCCGGATGCCGGAGGGCCAGCGGGTGGTCACGGTCTTGGTCTTGGTGTAGAAACGGAACGCGTCGGCCCCATGCTGGTTCAGGTCCCCGAAGCCGGAAGCCTTCCAGCCGCCGAACGTGTAGTAGGCGATGGGCACCGGGATGGGAACGTTGATGCCCACCATACCCACCTGCACACGGCTGGCGAAGTCACGGGCGGCGTCGCCGTCGCGGGTGAAAATGGCCACGCCGTTGCCGAACTCATGCTCGCTGCAGAGCCGGAGGGCTTCGTCGTAATCGGAGGCGCGGAGGACGCTCAGCACGGGCCCGAAGATTTCCTCCTTGTAGATCTTCATGTCCTTGGTGACGTTGTCGAAGAGGGTGGGGCCCACCCAGAATCCGCCGTCGTAGCCGTCCACGGTGAGGCCGCGGCCGTCTGTCACCAGGGTGGCGCCCTCATCCACGCCGGACTGGATGTAGCCTTCGATCCGTTCCTTGGCGGACGCTGCCACCACGGGCCCGAAGTCCGAGTCCTTGTCCAGGCTGTGCCCCACCCGGAGGTGCTTGACGCGTTCCTCCAGCTTGGAGACCAGGGCGTCGGCCGTTTCCTTGCCCACCGGGACGGCCACGGAGATGGCCATGCAGCGTTCGCCGGCGGAGCCGTAGCCTGCTCCCATCAGTGCATCCACAGCCATGTCCAGGTCCGCATCCGGCATGATCACCATGTGGTTCTTAGCTCCGCCGAAGCACTGTGCGCGCTTGCCGTGGGCGGCCGCCGTGGCGTAGATGTACTGGGCGATCGGGGTGGAGCCCACGAAGCCGATGGCCTTCACCCGCTCGTCCTCGAGGAGGGCGTCCACTGCTTCCTTGCCCCCGTTGACCACGTTGAACACACCGTCCGGGACTCCCGCTTCGGTGAACAATTCGGCGAGGCGCAGCGGTACCGAAGGGTCGCGCTCCGAGGGCTTGAGGATGAACGCGTTGCCTGCGGCCAGGGCCGGTCCGGACTTCCACAGCGGAATCATCGCAGGGAAGTTGAACGGCGTAATGCCGGCCACCACGCCGAGGGGCTGGCGCAGCGAATGCACGTCGATGCCGGTCCCGGCGTTGTCCGAGAACTCGCCCTTGAGCAGGTGCGGGGCGCCGGCAGCGAATTCCACCACCTCGATGCCGCGCTGGATGTCCCCCTTGGCGTCCGGGAGGGTCTTGCCGTGTTCGGAGGAGAGCAACGCGGCGAGTTCGTCGATGTGCTCGTTCACCAGGTCCACGAATTTCAGCAGGATCCGGCCGCGGCGCTGGGGATTCATGGCGCCCCACTCCACCTGGGCCTTCTCCGCGCTGGCGATGGCGTTGCGGACTTCCTCGGCGCTGGCCAGCGGCAGCCTGGCCTGGACCTGCCCGGTGCAGGGATCGTAGACGTCGCTGAAGCGCCCGGAGGTGCCTTCAACCCTTTGCCCGTCTATGTAATGGGAAAGCTCGCGAACCATGGCGGAATGCTCCTTTGCATGTGACCTACATCATCCTGAAGCTGAATATACTCGGACTTCCTACTAAATTCCAGAGTGCGGGAGGGCCGCGCGCGCCCCCTGGCCACCGCCGTCGAGCGCCGCTGAGCGCCGCCGGGGCGGGCGACGGCGAGGTGGCGACCCGGTGGGGCCCGCCGTCGTGACCTTCTTTGCTGGCTTCCGTCCCCGTAGTCGCCGTGCGCCCCGCGTGTTTGCCCACCTTCTTGGCGAAACAGGGTCACGACGGCGGCAAAGAGCTGCGCTGGACAGATGCCCGGCGCCCAAGTTCGGTAAGTTAGGAACTGTGAAGATTGCTACCTGGAATGTGAACTCCCTCCGTGCCCGCGCCGACCGTGTGGAGGCCTGGCTCGAGCGCAGTGACTGCGACGTGCTGGCCATCCAGGAAACCAAGTGCAAGGACGACAATTTCCCCTGGGAACTCTTTGAGCGCATGGGCTACGAGGTGGCCCACTTCGGCGTGAGCCAGTGGAACGGCGTGGCCATCGTCTCGCGCGTGGGGCTTGAGGACGTGGAACGCTCCTTCCTTGACCAGCCGGTCTTCGGCAAGAACGGAAAAGACCCCGTTCAGGAGGCCCGCGCCATCGGCGCCACCTGCGGCGGCGTCCGGGTGTGGAGCCTCTATGTTCCCAACGGCCGCTCCCTCGATGACGAGCACATGCCCTACAAGCTCAGCTGGCTGGACATGCTGAAAACGCACGCCCAGACCTGGGTCACTGATAACCCCGAGGCGCAGATCGCCCTGATGGGCGACTGGAACATCGCACCGCAGGACGACGACGTCTGGGACATTGACTTCTTCCGCGCCAACGCCATGACCCATGTCAGCGAACCCGAGCGCGCCGCCTTCCACGCCTTCGAAGCCGCCGGGTTCCAGGACGTCGTCCGTCCGCACACGCCGGGCCCGGGCATCTACACCTACTGGGACTACACGCAGCTCCGCTTCCCCAAGAAAGAGGGCATGCGTATCGACTTCGTCCTGGCCTCCCCCGCCCTCGCCGCCCGCGTGACCGGTGCCTCGATCGACCGCGAGGAACGCAAGGGCAAGGGCGCTTCGGACCACGCTCCGGTCATCGTGGAACTGGCCGACTGATGGGGCCGCGATGACGGGCAACATCTACCGGGGCCAGGCGGGCCTGCCTTTCTCCTCCGCACTGCGGATCTACGAGCCGCTCACCGCTTTTCCGGAGGATCAACGCGCAGCGCTCCGGGCGGCGGGTGCCAGGACTGCTTCCCGCGCGGCGGTGGAAAACGCTGAGCTGCAGGCGTCCCTCGGCCGGATCACCCGCCCCGGCGGCGACCCCTTCCCCACCGGGCGCACCGACCTGGTCCGGGTCATTCCGGCTCCCCCGGAGCCGAAACAGCCAATGACGCAGAAGTCTTCCGGCGCACCCGATGCGTCCGGGACGTCCGACGCCGGCGGGCCCGGTGACGCCGTTGCCGGCACCGCCGCTGCAGGCGCCGGTAGTGAAGAACAGGCTCTGCTGTACTGTCCCAGCCAGCTCGTGCTGCGGGCCGGACTGGCTGCCAACGCCCTCATGGAGGGTATCCACGGTCCGCTCGCTGAGCTGCTGATTCCGGAGGAACAGCGGGACAAGCACCAGGAGCGCATTGACCTGGTGAAGGCCCGCGAGGGCACCAGCCGCGTCCACACGCGGGCGTCCACCTGGGGCATCCCTTTCAGCTGGTTCTCGCTATTCCAGGAATCCGACCCCCAGGATGTGGTGGAGTCGGACGGACGGATCATCACGGTCCGGGTATGGGCACCGATCGGTGCAGCGCTGGAACGCGTCCGCTATGCCGTAGCCAACCTTGCCCTGGCAGCCCCCGACCTGGACATGCTGGACGACATGACCCAGCTGACCGAGTGGCTGGAACTCTTCCACCCCGGTTCGGTCGTGGAACTGGATTACGGTGCGGTGGCGGACAAGGTGTACCCGGATGAGTCGCCCATGGACGTGCGCCTGGGCATCGAATGCCTGGCTGAGGGGGACATGACCGGAGCCGCGGCTGCCTACCGCCGGCTGGCCTCGCGCTGGATTCCCATCAGGCAGCTGGCGCGGGCCTCCTAAACCTGTGCGCGGCTAAACCTGTGCGCGGCTAAACCTGTGCGCGGCTAAACCTGCGCGCGGGACGGGGGCGGCGCCGTCGTCCTTCTAACGATCAGCTGGTGGGGCGCGACCTGTGAGCGGACCGCCCCCACGGCGCCGTCCAGTTCGTCCAGCAGCATCTTGGTGCCCAGTTCGGCCTGTTCGTCAGGCCGCTGCCTCACGGTGGTCAGCCCCATGGCGTCCGAGAAGTCATGGTCGTCGATCCCGATGACGGACAGGTCCTCAGGGATCCGTACGCCCATTTTGGTGGCCTCGAAAATGACCCCCATGGCCATCTCGTCCGACGCGCAGAAGATGGCGGTGGGCTTCGGGCCGGGCCGGGCCCACATCCTGGTGAAGGCGTCCTGGCCGCTGCGCACCGTGAAGTCGCCCCACTCGTCCCATTCCGGGCGCACCGTCAGCCCGGATCCTGCCATGACGTCCTGGAACGCCTTGATACGGACGCGGGGAACATCGAAGTTGAGGTCGGTTTCGTCGTCGCCGTGCAGTAGCGCGATGTCCTTGTGGCCCAGGCTGATCAGGTGCCGGACGGCAGTGGACGCCGCGGCGTAGTCGTCAATGCCGATGTAGGGGCACTCCTCCACGTGGCCGCCGACCACCACCAGGGGAATGTCAATCTTCTGCAGGTGTTCGAGTTCCTCATGGGTCAGCGCCATACAAAGCACCAGGAGGGCATCGATCTGCTTGTAGACCATGGTCTTGCTGAAGAGCCGCTCGCGGTTGCTGCCGTGGCCGCCCAGGTTGAACAACGAGAGGTTGTACTGGCGCGCGTGCAGTTCCCGGTCCGCGCCCTCGATCGCCTTGGAGAAGAACCAGCGGCTGACGAACGGCGCCAGCACACCGATGGTTTTTGTCCGCCCGGTGGCCAGGCCCGACGCGGAGGAAGATGCCACGTAGCCCAAAGCGCCGGCCACCTCGAGAATTTTTTCCCGGGTGGCCGGCGAAACCCTGGGCAGTCCGCGGACTGCGCGCGAGACTGTCGCTGTGGAAACCCCGGCTGCTGCGGCGACGTCCTCAATGCTGACGCCGGAATGGCCGCCCCGTTGAGCCCTGTCTGTTGTGCGTGCCACGGATTCCCCTTGCTTGCTGTTCGCAGATTCTTGCTACCTGGGTGTTCCTGCGGCAACAAGCCAGTCTATTCCGCTTCAGCTTTGAGCCTTTGATCAGCTCCTATTTCTTACGTGTAGCGGTCCTGGCCGGCAGGCGCCGGCGGAGCCGCACCATCCCGTACAGCGCCAGCAGCGTGGCCAGCAGGCCCAGCGCCCAGCCGAGGGCCGGCTGGGCGGTCACCTCCATCCAGACGGTGACCACCAGCAGGACGACGGCCCAGAAGCCCAGGAAGCCGATGATGATGTCGAAATCCTCACCCGAGCGGGCACGCTTGTGCTCACTGCGAACGAGCCCCTGGTTCTGTTCCTTGCCCGTTGCCGAACCTGCCACGCGACGGATCACTTAACAGCGCCGGCGGTGAGGCCGGCAACAATCTTGCGCTGGAAGACCAGGACCAGGATCACCAGTGGAATGGTGACGATGGTTCCGGCGGCCATGATGGCCGTGTACGGAATCTGGTTTGGCTGCGCTCCGGCGAAGCTGGCAATTGCCACCGTCACCGGCTGGGTCGCGTCGCTGGACAGCTGGCTGGCGATCAGGAATTCATTCCAGGAGGAGATGAACGCCAGGATGGCTGTGGTGAAGATGGCCGGTGCCGCCAGCGGCAGGATGACCTTCCGGAACGCCTGGCCCTGCGTGCAGCCGTCCACCCGTGCCGATTCCTCGAGTTCCCACGGCATTTCGCGGAAGAAAGAGGTCATCGTGTACACGGTCAGAGGCAGCACGAAGGAGATGTTCGGGATGATCAGCGCCTGGTAAGTGCCCATCCAGCCGATGTTGGTGAAGAGCTGGAACAGCGGGGTGATGAGGGCGACGCCCGGGAACATGGACGCCCCCAGGATGAAGCCCAGCACCAGATACTTGAACCGGAAGTTCAGGCGGGCCAGCGCGTAGGCGGCGAACACACCGATCAGCAGCGACACTACCGTGACGACGACGCCGATGAAAATACTGTTGAGCAGCGCCTGGCCGAACCTGTTGCCGAAGGATGTATCGAAGGCCGTATTGAAGTTATCCAGCGTGACATGGGTGGGCAGGATCGAAGTGTCGTAGGTGAAGCCCACATCGCGGAATGCCGTCACCACCATCCAGTAGGCCGGCGCCAGGCACCAGATCAGGACGACGACGGCGCTGATGTACGTGCGTCCCTGCGCCCACTTCTCCCTGTTCTGGGCAGCCTTCCGGCCCCTGTCCTGCTGTGCCCTGAGGGCAGTCGTGGCTGTCCCGGCGCTCATTTCTTCCCCTTACCAGTGGCTCCGCTTTGTTCCACGACGTTCGCACCCAGGAAGCGCACAAAGATGAACGCAACCAGGAAGATGATGATGAACGTAATCGTGGACAATGCCGCAGCCGCGTTGAACCCTTGCCTGATTTGGTTGATCACCAGGATGGACAGCGTAGTGGTGTTGTTGGCGCCGCCGGTCAGGATGTACGGGAGGTCGAACATCCGCAGTGCATCCAGCGTACGGAACAGGACCGCCACCATCAGCGCCGGCTTGACCAGCGGAAGGGTGATCATCCGGAACCGCTGCCAGGTGGTGGCGCCGTCAACCTTGGCGGCCTCATAGACCTCCGCAGGAATCATCTGGAGGCCTGCGAGGATCAGCAGTGCCATGAACGGCGTGGTCTTCCAGACGTCTGCGATGATCACGGCCCACTTGGCCGGCCACTCACTGCCCGTCCACAGGATGGTGGTGTTGAACAGCTTGTTGGCGATGCCTTCGAAGGCGAAAATGAACAGCCAGAGCTTGGCGGTCACGGCGGTGGGAATGGCCCACGGAACCAGGACTGCTGCACGGACCAGGCTGCGGCCGCGGAACGTCCTGGCCATGATGAGGGCCATCCAGAAACCGAGAACGGTCTCCAGCGTCACGGTCACCACGGTGAAGAAGAACGTTGTTGCCGTGGCTGACCAGAACTGGCCGCCGAGGGTTCCGGGCGGGCATGCCACCGTTCCGCCGCCGGGGGCCGCACACTGCTGAGCAAGCCAGTTCACGTAGTTCTGGACGCCTGCCGGCCCGCCTGCGGTGAACAGCCCGGTGACCGGATCGAGGCCGGCATCCTTCTGGAAGGACATCACGATGGCGCTGATGATCGGGTAAACGATCACGATGGCCAGGGCGATGATGGTGGGGGCGAGGAGCCAGGAAGCCCACTTGCCCTGACTGAGGATCTTGTTGTCCTCACCGACCCCCTTGGGTCCGTGATGGATCGGGGTACCGCCCGACGCCGGTGACTTTACCGGCGTCGGGCCCAATTCGGTTGCCATGAGTGGCTACTGTCCCGCGCTAGCGGATTCGATGGACTTTTGCATGTCCGACAAAGCAGATTCCACGGTTTTCTCCCCCTTGATGGCAGAGTATGCATTTTCCTGGATGGCCTTGGTAACCGCCGGGTAGAACGGCGATACCGGACGCGGCACGGCGTTCTCGATGGAGGTCTTCAAGACCGGAAGGTACGGCAGCTTGGCGACGAGTTCCTTGTCCTCGTACAGCGAGCCCAGTACCGGGGCCAGCGAGCCCTGGGTGGCATAGAACTTCTCGGTTTCTTCCGAGGTCATGAACTTCAGGAAGTCCAGGGCCGTGGCCTTGTTCTTCGAGTAGACACTGACAGCGAGGTTGTGGCCGCCGAGCGAGGAGGCACCCGGGCCGTCCTTGCCCGGAAGGGCGGTCATGCCCAGGACGTCCTTCACCTTGGAGGACCCTTCAGTGGTGGCCAGGTTGTAGACGTACGGCCAGTTGCGCAGGAACAGCAGCTTGCCGTCCTGGAATGCCTGCCGGCTTTCTTCTTCCTTGTACGTGATAGCTTCCTTGGGGATGTTGCCGTCAGCGTAGGCCTTCGCCAGGTTCTCGAGGCCTGCCTTGGCATCAGCCGTGTTCAGGCTGGGCTTGCCGTCCTTGTCCAGCACGGAGCCGCCGAAGGAGTTGATGGCCTCGGAAGCGTTGACTGTCAGGCCCTCGTACTTGCTGAACTGGCCCGCGTAGCAGCCGATGTTATTGGCCTTGGCGATGGAGCACATGCCCATCATTTCTTCCCACGTCTTGGGTGCGGTGGGAACCAGATCCTTGCGGTAGTAGAGGATACCGCCGTCTGAGGTCTGCGGGGCCGCGTAAAGGGTCCCCTTGTAGGTGCCGCTCTCCACCGTCGGCTTGAGCATGGCGGATGTGTCGAGCGCCATCTTGTCCTTGAGCGGTTGGAGCCAGCCCTTGGCCGCGAACTCGGCTGTCCAGACGACGTCGACATCGACGACGTCGTAGCCGGCGTCCTTCGCCTGGAAGTGCTGGACCAGGTCATCGTGCTGCTGGTCCGCCTGGTCGGTCTGCTCCTTGAACGTAACCTTCTCGTTCGGGTGCTCGGCATTCCATTTGTCGACCAGCGGGCGGACGACGTTGCTGTTGTCCTTGCCCTGGACGTAGGTGATGGGGCCGCGGCCGTCGAGGCCTTGTTCAGCGTCGCCGCCGCCACCCCCGCCCGTGGTGCCGCCGCCGCCTCCGCAGGCGGACAGGGTTAACGCTAGGACGCCGGCGGCAGCGGCCGGCAAAAGGAACTTAGGGGATTTCATAAAGGAGACTCCTCGCTGAGTGTCGAGCAAAATCGGCGGTGCGGTTGAAGTGGTGCCCATCACACTAGTAACGTTGCGGTGAGAAATGCAAGCGTTTACACCGAAGTTTATGGAAAGGATATCTGTGGCACACAGCCCAGTCCCGACAGACGGTTCCTCGATTCCGAAGTGGTGGGCCAGCGCCGTCGTATACCAGGTCTACCCGCGGTCCTTTGCCGATGCCAACGGAGACGGCATGGGCGATCTGAGCGGTGTGACGGCGCATTTGGACTACTTGCAGGGGCTCGGCGTGGATGCCGTGTGGCTGTCCCCCTTCTACAAGTCGCCGCAGGCCGACGCCGGGTATGACGTGGCGGATTACCGTGAGGTGGATCCGCTTTTCGGCGCCCTGGCGGACTTCGATGAGATGTTGCAGAAAGCTCACCGGCTGGGCTTGAAGGTCATCGTTGACCTGGTCCCCAACCACACCTCGGACGAACACGCCTGGTTCCAGGCGGCGCTCGCCGCGGCCCCGGGTTCGCGCGAGCGCGACCGGTACATGTTCCGGCCGGGCAAGGATTCCGTCCCCGGATCGGGAGACGGCGACCTGGCGCCGAACAACTGGAAATCCATCTTCGGCGGACCGGCCTGGACCCGCGTCACGGAGGCCGACGGCAGGCCCGGCCAATGGTACCTGCACCTCTTCGACACCAAGCAGCCGGACCTGAACTGGGACAACGCCGAGGTCCAGGAGGAAATGCGCTCCGTGCTGCGGTTCTGGCTGGACCGCGGCGTGGACGGCTTCCGTGTGGACGTGGCCCACGGCATGGTCAAGGAAGCGGGCCTGCCGGACTGGGAGGGCTCCGCTGCGATGGTGGAAGGAGCCAGCGAACTGCCGGGCGAAGCCCACGGCGGCCACACCGAGGCCGAGGAGCCGCACCGCGCCCACGCTGCCGCTGATTCCGCCGACGAGCACCAGGTGGTCTCGCCGCTTTACCCGCCGTCGCCCTTCTTTGACCAGGACGGCGTGCACGACATCTACCGCGACTGGAACCGGGTGCTGGCCGAGTACGACGGCGACCGCATGATGGTGGCCGAGGCCTGGGTGGAGCCGGCCGAGCGGCTGGCACGGTACGTCCGGCCCGATGAAATGCAGCAGGCGTTCAACTTCGACTTCCTGCTGGCGGGCTGGGATGCGGAGCGGACGGCCGTGGCCGTTGAGGATTCACTGCGGGCTGCCGCCACGGTGGGAGCCACCACAACCTGGGTCCTCAGCAACCACGACACGGTCCGGCACACCACCCGCTTCGGGCTGAAGGACCCCACCACGTTTCCGAAGGGCATCGCCGCCGAAGACGAACAGCCCGACGCCCGGCTGGGCCTCGCGCGTGCCCGGGCAGCCACCATGGTTTCACTTGCCCTCCCCGGCTCGGCTTATCTCTACCAGGGGGAAGAACTGGGCCTGCCGGAGCACACCACGGTCCCGGCCGAAGCCCGCCAGGACCCCACGTTCTTCCGAACCAACGGAGTGGAGCGGGGGCGCGACGGCTGCCGTGTGCCGCTCCCATGGAAAGCTGCCGAGCCCGGCTACGGATTCGCGTCCGGGTTCACCGGCAGCGCGCCCGCCGCCCCCTGGCTCCCCCAGCCGAAATCATTCGGTGAACTGGCCGCGGACCGGCAGGACGGCGTCGACGGTTCCACCTTAGAGCTGTACCGTGCCGCGCTGGCACTCCGCAAGGAACACCGGCTGGGCGCAGGAACCTTCCGCTGGGCCGATGTGCATGCTCCCGAGGAGGGTGTGCTCGCTTTCCAGAACAGGGATGTCCTGGTGGTCGCCAACATGGGCATCGCCGCGGCCGCGCTGCCGGGGGGCTACCGGGTTGCCCTTGCCAGCAGGCCGGAGGCGGTGACGGACGGCCCGACGGAATCCGGGACGGTGCCGGGAGGCACACGGAAACTTGCGCCGAACTCGGCCGCCTACCTCGTGGCGATCTAGCTGACGGAGACCTGGCTCGTGGCTGTCTGGCGCGCGGGGGCTAGCGGACGCGTTCCGCGCGGCTGAACCGGGAACGGGCGCCGGTGCCGATGTGGATCAGCACCGGGATGCGTTTGCCGACGACGGCGTCGAGCGCCTCCACGAGGGCCGAGACATCCGCGGCGAGGAGGTGCGGAGCCACTCCCTGCCGGGGCTGCAGCCGGATCTTCAGCGCGGGCTCCCCCCGGACCTCGTAGGTGGCCACGGTGGCGCCGGCCAGGTCCTGCCGTTCGGCCAACGCCGCCCGCAGCGCCTGCTCGGCAACGCCGCCGCCGATCCGCACATTGCCGGGGACGCCCTCGGCGTCGTCCTCGGCAAGGATCAGGCCGGCGCGGCCCTTGCCCTGCTGGGCCACCCAGGCGACCATCAAGGCAATGACCACTGCGAGTAGCAGCGCAAGGACCGCCCAGAGCCAGCTTTCCTGGCGGCCGGGAATGTTGGTGCGCTGTAGCAGCTGGCTCATTCCGCTCCATACACCGGCGGACCACTGCTGCCACCATGATGCCGCCGCGGGGACGGCGGCCAGCACAACCAGTAAGAGTCCGATGGCGAGCAGTTTCAGTCCGAGGATTCCGATCAGGATCCTGTTCAGCGTCCTGGGGGTGTTGTTCATGCCCCGATCACTCCTGACGTGGCCACATTGACGCGCACTTCGGGCATCGGTTCCGGAGCCATGTCCCGCAGCTCGTCGAGCACGGCTGCCAGGACGGCGTTTTCGCTGACCGGCACGCCCGAGGTGGGCCGCACGTTGACTATCACCTGCCGTTGGGACACCACCACCATCACCTGTTCCTGCGTGACGTTTGCGGCCAGCCTGGCACGGCGGGCAAGGGCGGAGGCGATCACTTCGTCATCAGCCACCACTCCGGCGCGGCGGTCCGGAAGCAGGTGCCGGGCGCGGCGGCCGGGCAGCACTGCATTAAGGAAGAAGAACAGACCCGCCATGGCCGTCACGGCTCCGATGGCGCCGAGCAGCAGCGGGGGGATGCCCTGCGGGAGCGCGATGATGCGTTCCGCGGCGGTCTGCGGATCGATGAGCCACGGCGGCTGCCCGATCGCACGGACTGCGGCCTCGAGGAGTCCGTAGCCGCACAGGATGATCACCAGGACAGCAGCGATTCCGGCCACCCCTGCACGGGAGGAGCGTGTTTCGCGGTCCAGGATCCGGCGCATGCCGGCGCCGCGGGGGTCCGGGGCGCTGACCGCGGAGGCTGCACCGGATTCCCCGTTGCCTGCCGCGTGGCTGCCCTTTGAGCGGACGTCGGTGGCGTTGTTCACTGGACCCTTCCCCCTTCGCTGATGGCGGCGCCGCTGATGCGGATGTCCACCCGGCTCAGCTGCGCCCCGCTAAGCTCCGCAACGCGGTGCAGGATCACGGATCTGGCCGCGACGGCGCGGTCCCGGATGGAGCCGCCGAAGCCGGCGACCCGGCCGGGGTCGCGCAGGACCGTGGTGAGCGGCGGAATCCTGATCGGGAGGACCAGCGAGAGGGCCAGCAGGCCGTCGTCGTCGGACCAGTCTGCCCGGACGTCGTGTGCCGGGACGCCCAGCGCTTCAGCGGCGGCGGCCCGGGCAAGGCTGGTGAGCGCCTGGGTACTGATGCGGTTGTGCCCGGCCATCACGGAGCCGCCGGCCACGGTTCCGGCCGTGCTGCTCATGAGGACGAGCGCCGGCCGGTGATGGCGTCGAACACGCTGCGCAGGTCAAGTTTCCCTTCCGCGGCACGGCCAAGGAGGGCTCCGATCCCCATGAAAAGCAGCGAGACCAGGAAGCCCCAGACGCCGAACTGGAAAGCCATAAAGGCCACGAAGGCGCCCACTGCAATTCCCACCACGGTCAGGTTCACTGGATGGCCTCCCTTTCGGTCCGGGCTTCCGCGGGCAGTCCGGGCTTTGCCGGCCCCGCCACGTAGACGTCATTGATCTCCACGTTTACCTCGATGACCTGCAGGCCCACGAGCTCTTCGACGGCGGTGTAGACGGCGGCACGTACCTGGTTCGCCAGGGAGTGCAGCGGGGTCCCGTAGACGGCCACGAGGTTGATGTCCACTGCCACCTGCGTCTCGCCGACCTCTGCGTGGACGCCGGCGGCATGGTCCGAGCTGCCGACGGCATCGCGGATGGCTCCGAGGGCGCGGGACGGACCGGTGCCGAGCGAATACACTCCCGGAACGGCCCGGGCTGCGATGCCGGCGACCTTGGCAACTGCCGTTTCGGAAATGACGGTACGTCCGGTGCCGGCCGTCAGGGCAACGGCTGGATCAGCGTGGGCCCCCGGCGCGGGATGTGGGTTCTGGTATTCCATCAGGCACTCCCCTTCTCTTGAACACCACCCTATCCCTTGGCCGCGACAAGCGGCCGGACGCCAGTGAAAATGGCCACGCCGGAATCCGCTATTTGCAGTTGGCGGCGAGCCAGCCGGTAACGGGGGCCATGGCGGCGTCGAACTTTCCGCTGGAGTACACCGTCTGGTCGCTCAGCCCGGCGACGGCCACCTCGTTGAGGTGGGCAAAATCGGCTTTCAGCTCGTCCGGCACGCGTTCGGCAGTGTCGCTGAGCTCCGCTTTGAGCTGTTCCAGTTCCGCGGTTTTGCCCTGTGCGGCCGAGAGCGGGAACAGCGAGGCGCCGGTGGCCTGCTGGGAGATGGTGGTGCACGCCTCCGCCGCGGAGGAAAAGTCCCCGTATGGTCCGGAGCTTTTGGTGGGGGTGGGTGTCGCCGTTGCCACTGCTGTTGCGGGAGCGGACGACGACGGCGCGCTGCCGGCTTCGGGCGCGGAGCATGCGGTGAGCGCCAGTGCGGCGAAGAGGGCGGCTGCGGTCAGAGTGCGTGAGAGGTTGTTCAAGAGTCACTTTTCTGGTCGAGATTGTGCCGCCCGTTCCGTTTCCGGCTTCAGGCGGCGATGGCGTTCTGTCCCCGGCGTGCGAGTCTAGCCCGGATGGCCTCCGGGATCCCAAGCGGCGGGCGGAAGGTCCTACCTATATAAGGGAAAAAAGCGGCAGGGCCGCCCGGAGAGGTTCCGGACGGCCCTGCCGTTTACTGCGCCTGCTAGCTAGCCAGACGAGGCTTACTTGTAGAGGCCTTCGCCGCCAACCTTGACGTTCGTGGGCAGGTAACCGAACGGACCGAGTCCGTTCTTGCCGAAGGTGCGGTCCACCTTGGACACGCCGTCACGGAAGTTGATCTTCACGGTGGGCGAGAGTGAGCCGCCGCGGACGCCGTTCACGTTGTCGATGAAGGACTGCACCAGGCCACCCGGCTGCACGTAGTGCGAGTAGGCCTGGAACTGGCGGCCGTTCTGGTTCGGAGTGGGTGCTTCCGGGGACTCGGACGGAAGGTTGAGGTCCGTGGGCGAGCCCAGGGCCAGGCCGCTGTTGTTCATCGGCTGGTAGTCGGACCGGACGCCGTCACCGACGAAGCCGTAGACACCGTCGGGGCCGCGCATGCCGGCCGCATAGGTGAACTGGTGGCTGATGGTGAACAGGTAGTACTTGTTCTTCCCGCCTTCGTTCTGGATGAAGATCTGCGGACGCTCGGTCTGGTCGTTGACGCAGTTGGCCGAGAGAACCGGCGGCAGGAAGGACCATTTGGTCAGGTCCTTGTTGTCTGCCACGGCCAGTCCCACGTTGGCGGTCTGGTAGTAGGCGCCGCTGCTGTTGACCTCGTTGAGGCTCTCGGCGTTCGGGTCGCCGGCCTTGTAGCCCAGGTCCTCGGGCTTGCACTCGTATTCGCCGCGCTTGCCGCCGGTGTTGCCTTCGAAAACCATGAAGGTCTTGCCCGGGTGGGCGGGGTCGGCGAACGTGTACGGGTCGCGGAAGGCGAAGCCCGGGTTCTGTGCCTTGTTCTGGTACATCTTGCCGTCCGGTTCCAGCAGTTTGGTGTGCTTGAAGCCGTCAAACGTGACGCCGTTCTTGTCGGCGTGGATGTTGCCGAGTGCCTTGGCAATGGCAGCGTCCGGCGCGATGCCGCCGCCGCCAGCATTGCGCTCGGCAACGTCGTAGAACGTGGTGGCCGTGTAGAACACGTTGACCTGGTTGCCCTGCATCAGGCGGGTGGAACCGGACCATTCCGTGTTGCCGATGGAGGTGTTGTCCAGGAACAGGTGTCCGCCGTAGTTCCACTTGTCCTTGGCCGGATCGGCGTTGGTCTTGCGGAAGAAGTAACCGATCCGGGCGTTCCAGTGCCGCTGGTCGAAGCCGTAGCCGGCGTGCCGGTCAGCCACCAGGGAAAAGATGACGTCATAGCCCTTGTAGCTGATCTGGTTCGCATTTTCGTCGGTGAGGGACCAGGTGTCCCAGACCCAGACGTCGTCGTTCATGGCGGGGAAATCCTCGGGGATTTCCGGCATGGTGACATCCGGACTCATGGAGTTCTGGCCGGGTGCCACGGTGGAGTCGCTCTGCGCCATGATCTGCTTGGCGTCGGCGCGGGTCCACTTTGAGGTGAAGTCCGCCGCCGGATCATACGCCTGCTGGCTGTGATCGGTGGGCAGCGGGAAGCCGGGCGTGGGTGCCGGCATCTGCTGGGTGGCGGGCGGGTCCGAGGGTTCGTTGGCCAAAGCCGAGGGAACCGCAAGGAAGGCGGAAGCCGCCACGGCCGTTGCCAGTGCTGCGGCGGCAGGGCGCCACCGCAGCATCCGGTGTGTATTGGGGTGCTTGTGCATTTGTTGCTCTTCTCGCGGAGTTGAGACCATTCGTGGAAGACGGGCATCTGCCCTCATTCCCCGAAACTCCGGCGTTCCCGATGACACGGCGGGCGTCATCGAGGACGCCTTTGTGTCGAGGGGGACGGGGCTTGGGTAGGGCCCCGGAAGGCGCTTCGGAAAGGAACCCTTTCCTGCGCCGGTCTCTACGCTGGCACGCATAAGCAGGCTTATCAAGCCGTGTTTCGAGCGGCTAAAAACCGAGTTTCGCTCCGTTTGTGCAAGCGCTTACATTGCCCATTGCGCGCGCGTGCCACATCCACTTTTTCGAGTCAAATGTTGCGCGATAAATCAGATTTAGTGTGAAAAGTCACCCGCTGGCCACCCGCAATTCACCTGGACGCGGCGGCCGGACGGGTTCAAACGGAGCCTGTCGCCCGCACATCCTGATACGCTGCCCGGCGGTCGAATACCATCAGTCCCACCTTTCCGGAGGTCAGGGAGGCATCATCGACGGAAAGGATTCCGGCGCCGTCGAGCTTTACCGGCAGCCGCTCCCCCGAAACCGCCGCCCGGGCCTCGAGCCTGGAGCTGACGCCATGGCTCAGCAGAAGCGGGACACTCGCCATGACGCTGCTGACGGGATTGAAGACTCCGTCACGCAGCCTGACGATGCGCGCCAGCCTCAGGTTCGGGGCCCGATAGCAGCAGGAATATCATCAGGGGCTGCGCGCCAGCCTGATCCTGACGACGCGCAAATCGCCTGGCGACACGCAAATTACCTTGCGACACCGGAATACGGGGGGCGCGGGAGCATTTGCGCGTCACAGGGATATTTGCGCGTCGAAACTGCTCGGGCGGGCGGGCGG